>JBBQJM010000416.1:0-3835 GCA_038325895.1 Mycobacteriales bacterium | reverse complement strand
ACCGATGGCGTCGATCAGTTCGCCACTCGGCCGCCGGCGCAGGTAACCGACCACTTGTTCGGTCACCTCGACGGGCCCGAGCCCGACCCGGACGCCGCGGGCGCAGCTGCGTTCGGTGTGCGCCGCCGTCATGGACACGGTCGAGACCGATCGGGCGATCGTCGACCATTCCGGACGGTCGGCTTGCACCATGGCGACCCCGGACTGCAGGTCGAGGGACTGGACGACGTAGCTGTCACCGCGGTGCAGGTGGACGGCACCCTCGTGAACGGCCGCGGGCGCCCTCGCCACGTCCACGGTGCCCAGCAGCCGCGCGGTCGCTTCCTCCACGATCGCTACCTGGCCGCCACCCCCGCCGCGCAGGTCCACATCGTCCGCGGGATGCCCCGATGCGGCGAAGTAATACCCCGACGGGCGCCGCCGCAGCACCCCGCGGGCGACCATGTCGGCGACAACGGGTCCGACTGCGGCGAGTCCGCCGAACAGTTCGAGGTCGTCCGAGGTCAGGTGCCGTTCGGCCGCCGCACAGGCCAGGTGCGGACCGAGGATGTACGGGTTCGTCGGATCGGTGACGGCAGTCTCCACCGGCCGACCGAACACCGTCTCGGGATGGTGTACGAGGTAGGAATCCAGCGGGTCGTCCCTGGCCACGAACACCGCCAGCGCGCGCCGTCCGGCGTCCGTGCGACGACCCGCGCGCCCCGCCTGCTGCCACATCGACGCCAGTGTGCCGGGATAGCCGGCCAGCACCGCGGCGTCCAGCCCCGCGATGTCGACCCCGAGTTCGAGCGCGTTGGTGGAGGCCACGCCCATGAGCTCGCCGCAGCCCAGCGCGCGTTCCAGCTCGCGGCGATCCTCCGGCAAGTAGCCGCCGCGATAGGCAGCCACCGAGTCGACCAGCGACGGGGCAATGTCGGCCAGCCGGCGGCGGGCGCTCAGCGCTGTCTGCTCTGCCCCGTGCCGGGAGCGCACGAAGGTCAGCGTGCGCGCACCCGATGCCACCAGGTCGGCCATCATCCGGGCTGCCTCCGACGGTGCGGATCGGCGGACCGGCGCGCCCAGCTCGCCCGCGCCGCCGGACGCGAAACCCGGCTCCCACAGCACGAAATCCGCGCCGGGTCGTGGCGACCCGTCGTCGGTCACCGCGACGAACGGCCTGCCGACCAACCGCTGCGCGGAGCGCGCCGGATCGGCCGACGTCGCCGAGGCGAGCACCACCACCGGGTCGGAGCCGTACCGGCGGGCCATCCGGATCAGCCGGCGGAGCACGAGCGCGACGTGCGACCCGAACACCCCCCGATAGGCGTGGCATTCATCCACCACGACGTACTTCAGCCGACGCAGCACCCGCGTCCAGCGATGGTGCCCGGCGAGGACTCCGCGGTGCAGCATGTCCGGATTGGTCAGGATCCAGTTCGCGTGCGCCCGTGCCCAGTCCCGGTCGTCGATGGCGGCGTCCCCGTCGTAACAGGAGGCGCGGATTCCGGGCAGGCCGAGCGCCTCCACCGAGCCGAGCTGATCGGCTGCCAGCGCCTTGGTCGGCGCCAGGTAGAGCGCGCACGCTCTCGGGTCGGCCAGCAGAGCAGCGAGCACCGGAAGGAGGTAACCCAGTGACTTACCGGAGGCGGTGCCGGTGGCGATCACCACGTCGCGCCCCGAGTGCGCAAGGTCGGCCGCCGTTGCCTGGTGCGTCCAGGGCAGGCCGATCCCCACCCCGGTGAGCGCGTTCTGCAGCTCGATGGGCAGCCAGTCGGGCCAGGCCGCAACCTTTTCGCCCCGGGGCGAAAGTTGTTCCACATGAGTGACGGGCGGTGTGAGCGATGTCACTTCTGTTGCGCTGCACCGATTCAGCACGGCCAGCAGACCGGCTGGATCGTTGCGCGAAATCGCTGACATCACCCGTCCATTGTGGCCACGTGGTCGACTCTGTTCGAACATGCGCGGTAGTCCGGTATGGCTGGTCGTACGTCACAGTCGAATGTGCGCAAAGTGGCTCTAACGGTGCCATAGAGTACACAGCGTCACGTCGGGCCACCGGCCCGTAAGGCCAACGACCAAGGCCGGTCCGCATCAGCGATGGGCCGGAACAGAAATGTGCACGCCACGCATGGATCGGGAGTTCGATGTCCAACAACCTTGCCGCGGACCTCACCGTCACCGGTAGTGATCAACTCATCATCGTCGGAGTGGCGGCGATTGCCGTTGTCGCCCTTGTCATCGCCTTTGTGCTGCGGGCCGGCGTGCTCGCCGCCGGCCAGGGCACGCCCAAGATGCACGAGATCTCCGAAGCGGTCCAGGAGGGCGCCGCCGCGTACCTGGCGAGGCAGTTCCGGACACTGGCGATCTTCGTGGTCATCGTGTTCGTGCTGCTCTTCGTACTGCCAGCGACCACCACGAGCGAGCGCATCGGCCGGTCGGTCTTCTTCCTGGTCGGGGCACTGTTCTCGGCCACCATCGGCTACGTCGGCATGTGGTTGTCCACCAGGGCGAACGTCCGGGTGGCCGCGGCTGCCAACGGCGAAGGCCGCGAACGTGCCATGCAGATCGCGTTCCGCACCGGCGGCACGGTGGGTCTGGCGACCACCGGGCTAGGCCTGCTCGGTGCCTCGGTGGTGGTGCTCGCCTACGCCGGCGGTGCGCCGAAGGTGCTGGAGGGCTTCGGATTCGGCGCCGCGCTGCTGGCCATGTTCATGAGGGTCGGCGGTGGCATCTTCACCAAGGCCGCCGACGTCGGCGCCGACCTGGTCGGAAAGGTCGAAAAGGGCATCCCGGAGGACGACCCGCGCAACGCCGCCACCATCGCGGACAACGTGGGCGACAACGTCGGCGACTGCGCCGGCATGGCCGCCGACCTCTTCGAGTCCTACGCCGTCACGCTGGTCGCCTCGCTCATCCTGGGCAGTTCCGCGTTCGGCACCAAGGGCCTGATCTTCCCGTTGATCGTGCCGGCGCTCGGTGTGTTGACCGCGATCATCGGCGTCTACATCACCAAGGCCAAGCCGGGCGAGAACGGATTGACCACGATCACCCGGTCGTTCTACATCTCGGCGGTGATCTCCGCGGTCCTGTGCACGGTGGCCGCCTTCGCCTACTTGCCGAAGAACTTCCAGGATCTCGGCGTCGACTCGGTGCGCGACCAGTCCGGCAACCCGGCACTCATCGCCTCGATCGCGGTGATCATCGGCATCGTGCTGGCCGGTGTCATCCTCTGGCTGACCGGCTACTTCACCGGAACGCACACCAAGCCGACCAACGACGTCGCCCGGTCCTCGCTGACCGGCGCGGCCACCGTCATCCTGGCCGGCATCAGCGTCGGCTTCGAGTCAGCGGTCTACACCGCCCTGGTCATCGCGGCTGCGGTCTACGGTGCGTACCTGCTGTCGGGATCCGTCATCGTCGCGCTGTTCATGATCGCGCTGGCCGGCTGCGGCCTGCTGACCACGGTCGGCGTGATCGTCGCGATGGACACCTTCGGCCCGGTCTCCGACAACGCCCAGGGCGTCGCGGAAATGAGCGGCGACGTCTCGCCGCAGGGCGCGCAGATCCTCACCGAGCTGGATGCGGTCGGCAATACCACCAAGGCGATCACCAAGGGCATCGCGATCGCCACGGCGGTGCTCGCCGCTACCGCGCTGTTCGGTTCCTACTCCGACGCGATCGGCCAGGCGCTGGTCGCCGCCGGTGAAAGGGTCGATGTCTTCACCGCCAATGTGGTCTCGCCGAACACCCTGGTCGGCATGCTGCTCGGCGCGTGCGTGGTGTTCATGTTCTCCGGGCTGGCCGTCAACGCGGTGGCCCGGGCGGCCGGCGCGGTCGTCATGGAGGTGCGCAAGCA
>JBBQJM010000415.1:0-3837 GCA_038325895.1 Mycobacteriales bacterium | reverse complement strand
AGTGATCCGCTGGTTCGGGTGGGTCCGCATGGGCTGGTAATTCTCAGCGGTCGGCTGGGTGTTGCACCCACCGGACACGACGTCAGCGTGGGAAGGCCGCGGGGCCGGTCGGGCGGGGGCAGCTGGAGATGGGGGGCCGGGGGTGCGGGCGCGGTGGCGCCAGACGGCACAATGACCGCCATGTCCGTGCCCACCGTCGCGACCCCGCGCGGGAGTTCCAGCGCCCTTGGCGAGATCCACCCGACCCGCGAGGAGTTCCGGGAGTTGGCCAGGGACCGTCGGGTCATCCCGGTCACCCGCAGGCTGCTGGCCGACACGCTCACCCCGGTGGCGCTGTACGCGTCGCTGGCGGGTGATCGACCCGGGACGTTCCTGCTCGAGTCCGCGGAGAACGGACGGTCGTGGTCGCGGTGGTCGGTCGTCGGGGTGTCGGCGCCGTCCGCGCTCACCGAACGGGACGGGGTGGCCCATTGGCTGGGGGAGGTGCCGGTCGGCCTGCCGACGGGCGGCGACCCGCTGACGGTCCTTTCGGAAACCCTCCGCCTGCTGCACACCGACCCGCTGGAGGGGATGCCGCCGTTGACCGGCGGGATGGTCGGCTACCTGGGGTACGACGCGGTGCGGAGGCTGGAGCGGATCGACGACCACCACGGCGCCGCCGGCGCGGTCGACGAATTGCACGTGCCGGAGTTGGTCATGCTGCTGGCCACCGACCTGGCCGCGCTCGACCATCACGAGGGCACCGTCACGCTGATCGCCAATGCGGTGAACTGGGACGCCACCGACGAGCGGGTGGACGGCGCCTACGACGCCGCGGTCGCCCGGCTGGAGGCGATGAGCGAGCAACTGGGCAGGCCGTCGGCGCTGCCCGCCGCGGTGTTCGCCCGACAGCAACCGGAGTATTCGCGGCGGACCAGTTCGCCGGACTACCTGGCGATGGTGGAGGTCGCCAAGGAACACATCCGGGCCGGCGACGCCTTCCAGATCGTGCTGTCCCAACGGTTCGACGTGCCGACCGAGGCCGACCCACTGGACATCTACCGGGTGCTGCGGGCCACCAACCCCAGCCCCTATATGTACGTGCTCCGGCTGCCCACCCCGGACGGCGACCCTATAGCGGTGGTGGGTTCGTCACCGGAGGCGCTGGTGACGGTCCGGGACGGGCTGGTGACGATGCATCCGATCGCCGGTACCCGTCCCCGAGGCAGCACCGAGGAGGACGACGTGCTGCTGGGCAAGGACCTGCTGGCGGACGAGAAGGAACGCAGCGAGCACGTCATGCTCGTCGATCTCGGCCGGAACGACCTGGGCAGGGTGTGCGCGGCCGGCACGGTAAAGGTCGTGGAGTTCTTCACCGTTGAGCGGTACAGCCACGTCATGCACATCGTGTCGACCGTGACCGGACGATTGGCCGACGGCAAGACGGCCTACGACGCGCTCGCGGCCTGCTTTCCCGCCGGCACCCTGTCCGGTGCGCCCAAACCCCGTGCCATGCAGATCATCGACGAACTGGAACCGGCCAGGCGCGGCGTGTACGGCGGGGTCGTCGGGTACCTGGATTTCGCCGGCGACGCGGACACCGCGATCACCATCCGCACCGCGCTAGTGGCCGGTGGCACCGCGTTCGTGCAGGCCGGCGCCGGCATCGTGGCCGATTCGGTGCCGACTTCGGAGGACACCGAATGCCAGAACAAGGCGGCTGCGGTGATCGCCGCGGTCGGGGCGGCGGGCACCTTGCGACCGGTGATCGGTGACTGATCCCGCTCCCGAGTCTGATGCTGATCGAACGGCGGAGCACGAGGACAACGCGCCGGGAGCGCCTCGAGGACGAGTCGCACCCGCAAGGACCGGTCGCGCGGCGGCCCTGGTTGCCGTCTGCGCAGTCCTGGGCGCCGCGCTCGCAGCGGTCGCCGCCGGACTCACCTGGTGGACCGAGGAATTCGCCGATGCGTTGACGGGTCCGGTGACGATCACCGCATCCGGGAGTTCGGTGGTGCCGGAGCTCGTGTCGGTCGCACTCGTGGCGCTGGCCGGTCTTGGTGCCGCGCTGGCCACCCACGGCGTGCTGCGCCGGATCGTGGGGGCCGTGCTGGTGATCGGCGGCGCACTTGTTGCTGTGCGCTGCGGCGTCGCCCTGGGGTCAGCGCCGGAGTCGCTGGTCCTGAACCTGCCCCGACCCGCCGACCCGGTGGGCGACGCCCGGCTGTCGCCGCTAGGCCCCTTGCTGGGTATCGCCGGCGGCCTGCTGATCGGGGTGGCGGGCGGGTTGATCGTCGCCGGGCGCGGGGTCCACCGGATGAGCGCGCGGTACGAAGCGCCTGGATCGCTGGAGGCTGCTACTCGACCCGAACGGGCCGGCTCGTCGGTCGGACGAACCGCCGATGCAGGCGTGAGCACGGAGGACTGGTGGAAGGCCATGGACGCCGGATCGGACCCCACCGATGCCCCCGAGGCGGGGCCGGATTCGGCAACGGGGGAACGGTGACATGCCGGTCAGGAGGATGCACTCCGGGCGGCTACCATGACGCAGAGCACATCGCGCATTTGAGAGCGGCCGACCGGAAAGGCGGCTCCGTTGCTCACGGGAAGCAACGGTCGACGTGCCTGGCGGAGGGCTGACGCGGCGCAGGGCGCAGACGAGGAGACGAGCGGGTGAACGTGCTGGACGCGATCCTCACCGGTGTCCGCGAGGATCTCGCCGCGCGTGAAGCGCTGGTCCCGCTGACCCTGATCAAGGCCCGGGCAGCGCGGGCGCCCGCTCCCCGGGACGTGCTGCACGTGCTGCGCGAACCGGGCGTCGGCGTCATCGCGGAAGTGAAGCGCGCCAGTCCCTCCCGTGGCGAGCTCGCCGACATCGGTGACCCAGCGGCACTTGCGGGGCTGTACGCCGAGGGAGGCGCGCGCATCATCTCGGTGCTCACCGAAGGCCAGCGCTTCGGCGGTTCCCTCGACGACCTCGACGCCGTCCGCGCCGCGGTCGAGATCCCCGTGTTGCGCAAGGATTTCATCGTCGGCCCCTACCAGGTGCACGAGGCGAGAGCGCACGGCGCCGACATCGTGCTGCTCATTGTTGCGGCGCTGGAACAGAACGTGCTGCACGGCCTGCTGGAACGCATCGAATCCCTTGGCATGACGGCGCTGGTCGAGGTGCACACCGAGGCGGAGGCCGACCGGGCGCTGTCCGCCGGCGCCAGGGTGATCGGCGTCAACGCGCGCGACCTGACCACCCTCACCGTCGACCGGGACGTCTTCGCCCGCATCGCGCCCGGACTGCCCAGCGGAGTGGTGACGGTCGCCGAATCCGGTGTGCGTGGTCCATCCGACCTGCTCGCCTACGCCGGCGCCGGAGCCGATGCGGTATTGGTCGGCGAGGGACTGGTGACCAGCGGTGACCCGCGTGCGGCGGTGGCCGAACTCGTCACGGCGGGATCGCATCCGTCCTGTCCGCGGCCGGCCCGCTGAGCGCTTGCCGGCACGGGACAATCGGATCGGGAATCGGACAGCGAACCTGCACCGTTGCGGAGCCGGTACCCGGGACGCGAACGATGGAACGCGAACAGTGAATCCGCGAACAGTGAACAAGAGCCCGGTCAATGCGAGCGCGCCCTCGAGCGCCGCACCGACCGTGCCCGGCCGAGCCGAGTTGACCTGAGATGTCTGGAGATCCAGTGCCCGTTCGCAGTGCCGCCCAGTCTCCGCCTGTCGCCGGGTCCGCCGGGTCCGCTGGGTCCGCCGGGTCCGCCGGGTCCGCCGGGTCCGCTGGGTCCGCCGGGTCCGCAGTCGGCCAGCCCGTGTCGGGACAGTCCCCGCACGTCGCCGTCGCCGGAGCGGCCCAGG
>JBBQJM010000414.1:0-3851 GCA_038325895.1 Mycobacteriales bacterium | reverse complement strand
AGCACGAACACGACCAGGAGCGCGACGACCACGAACCCGAGCAGCAGCAACCACGTGGGCAGCGAGTCGAAGAATTCGGACATGACACTCCTGGCGATCGACCCGGCAGGCGGTACCGGAGCCGTTGGAGCGTGATCCCCCGCTCACTCGCCGTTGTACCACCGGGAGGCAAGAGCCGTGAGCGATTTGTCCGGACCGATTTGTCCGGCCGGCCCGGACGTCCGGCCGCTCAGCTCTCCTGCGCGATGATCGCCCGCAGCGCATCCGCCTTCTGCGCGGTCCAGCCGGGGGGTTGGATCACCGCGGCCCAACCGTCGACGAACTCCTGGGTGTAGGTGTGGCCGTGCCCAGGCGGGACGTCCACCGGCTCGGCCATGTCCATGGTCACCTGCCAGAACGTCACGAACGGGATCCAGGTCATCTCACTCAGCACGTCGCGCCCCGGGGCCTCGGCGAGCCAGTCCGGCCGGTGCAGGATCAGATCCGGACTCCACCAGACGACCGGGTCCGACGGATGCTGCAGGTAGAGCACCCTGGTGCCGTCCCAGTCCTGCGCGACCGGCGCGATCCCCGCCGATGGGTCGCTGGTGAACCGCACCGTCCGGCCGTCCCGGTAGACCGGTTCGACCTCCCGGCTCCCGGCGTCGCGACCGTCGGTGAACTCGCGGTATAGGGCGTTGAAGTTCGGCGGTCCGGCGAACAGGATCCCGTCGGTGCGGTTGGCCATGTCCGCTCCGCCGCTGAACGCGGTTTCCGCGGCGAACGAGCCGAGACTCTCGCCGAACACGTACAGCTTCGGGCGCTGATCCGCGGGCAGCACCGACCAGCGCTCATAGACGGCATCGAACAGCGCCCGGCCGGCCTCCCGGGCCCTGGTCTGGTCGACCACGATCGAGATCCACGACGGCAGGTAGGAGTACTGGATCGCGACCGCGGCACAGTCGCCGCCGGTCTCGTACTCGAAGGTGTCGATCGCGCCCGGGTTCACCCAGCCGGTCCCGGTGGTTCCCGCGACCAGCAGGAACGCACGGTCGAACCCACCGGCCCGTTCCAGGTCGGCGACCGCCAGGCGAGCCCGCTCCTCGACGTCCGGCGCGGAGGCAATCCCGGCGTAGGCCCGGATGGGCTCCTGCGCCGGTGCACCCGCAAAGGCCGAGATCTCGGCCGCCGTCGGCCCCTCACCGATGAAGTTGCGGCCCCGGAAACCCAGGGTGTCCCAGGCCACCAGGGAATCGGGACCACCGGAGCGCAGCGGAGTGTCCGGCTGCACCGCCGTGTCGCTGGTGGTGGTGTCCTGCAGCGCAAAGGTGCGGTCGGCGATCCCGATGATCCCGTCCAGCAGGACGCCGCTGACCAGCATCACCGTGATGACCGCGACCAGCACCCAACCCAGCGCCCGCGCCGCGCGCCGGCCCATCCACCGACCGAGCCGGTCCGCCACCCACCGGTAGATCCACCTGATCCCGCGGGCGGCGGCGACCAGGCCGACGAAGATGATCACTGCGACGATCGGCAGCAGCAGCTTGGACAGGAACCCCTCGGGCTCGGCGTCCATCAACTCACGGATCTGCGCCTGCCACCGCTGCCCGAGCAGGTAACTGACCAGCAGAAGTACCGCGCCGACGATGAGGAACACCTGCCACGAGCGCCGGCCAGCCGGCCGCGCCGGGCGGTCGGCGAATTCCCGCCAGACCCAGGCCCCGAGCACTCCCACCCCGTAACCGATGGCGGCGGTGATCCCGCAGACGAATCCCTGGAAGGCCCCGGGGCGCGGCAGCAGCGACGGGGTGAACGACAGGCAGAGGAAGATCAGCGCCACCCAGGCGCCCGGCAGTGTGTTGCGGAACCAGCGCCGGGCGCGGCCCGCAGGTTCCGGGTCGGCGACTGCCGGCCCACCGTCCCCCGCCGGCCGCTCGGCCGAAGGGGGCGGGTCGGGTGCTGCGTCCCGCACATCGGCAGCACCGGACTGTGTCACCATGATCGTTGTTCCACCTTGCGTCGAACCGGGGTCTCGAGCGCGATTATGCCTTCCGAAGATGACTGTTTCGGGACGATCCCGCGCCGTCACCGCGCCTGGTCAAAGCAAGTTGAACGAAGATCTCGCCGAATCCGTTGACAGCCCAGTGCGCCAGCATCGGAGCCAGCAGGCTGTCACTGCGCGCCCGCAGTTCGCAGAACAGCACACCCGCGGCGCCGGTGAACACCACCGTACCGACCACCCGCAGCACCGCGCCGGGCACGCCGCCGCCGACCACCCCGTCGACCGCCTCGTTGGCGGTGCCGCCGGCCAGCGACGGCAGCACGTGCCAGAGACCGAACACCGCGGACGACACCGCGGTGGCGACCCGGCGACCCGACTGCCGGCGGAGCAACCCCCACAGCACGCCACGGAAGGCGAACTCCTCCGGAATCACCGTGGCCAGCGGAATGATCACCAGCGAGGTGAGCAGGGTCTGCGCCCAGGAACCGGCGGCTGACCCGGCCACCGCATCGCGGACCGCGGGGATCAACAGGGCGATGCCGTAGCCCGCCGCCGCCAGCGCGGCGCACGCACCACCCCAGCGCAGCCCGGCCGGCCAGGTCGCCCGCGCCAGGCCGAGGTCGGCAACTCGCAGGCCGCTGAGCCGGGCAATGACCGCGAGTGCCCCGGTCAGGCCGAGGCCGACGGCCACACTCGCTCCCGGCAGCCTGTTGGCCGCCACGTTCGCGCACGCCATGACCAACAAGGACGCTGTCAGCGATGCGCGGTAGGACACGCCTGCATCCTGCCCTGCAGTCGTGACCGCGGCCGGTCGCCGTGAGGCGATCGGCCGCGAATCACCCGGGAGGGGGGGCCGGGTCCTCGGTGGCTACGGAGTGCCGTAGCTCGTCAGGGTCTCGTAGTCCATGAACAGCGTGGTCCGCCAACTCGAGGGCCGCACCAGATCGGTCAGCAGCTTGGAGGTGTTCGGCATCGACACACCCAACCGATTCGCGAAGTGGTTGTAGCCGATCTCCCAGGTGATCTTCCAGGAGCCGTTCGTGGTGTTGATCGGAGCGGTACCCACCCAGTTCGGCGGCGGATTCTGCCCACCCTTGACGGCCGCGTAGATGTAGCCGGTGTTCAATTCCATCGCCGTCACGATGCGATTCTTCTCCGCGCCGTAGAGGTCAACGCCCTGCAGCCGTGCCGTTTCCGCGCCGTCGATCATCGCACCGAAACCCATCGCCATGTGGTTGATGTCCCGCAGCGTTTCACCCTCGAGTCCACTGACGAACTCGGTCGGGTTGTGCCAGTAATTCTTCATGGTTGCGGCCGAGGTGGTGGACCGCTCGTAGATGGTGCCCGCCGGCGAGATCGGCATTCCGGCCAGTTGCGGCAGCGCGTTCTTGTCACCCGCCATGTAAATGGCGGCCGGGACCTGCGCCCGCCAATCGGCGACACCGTTGTTGAAGGTGGCCCGGTCGTCGTTGAAGATGCCGATGTTCATCGTCGCGTCGGCCATCGAGAGCAACCAGTTGGCGCCACCGCCGGTCCACCCGTTGATCACATGCGGCAGGAATGCCTTCTTCAGAATGGTGGAGAATTGGCTGACGTTGAGGGTGGGTTGGCCGGCCGGCGCGGTGTAGGTGTAGCGAATGATTTCCGCGGATCTCGGGAAGACCTCGCCCATCCAGGCGGCCTGCAGGTGGCCGTCGCTGTAGGTGCTGTCGAATTTGTGGTCGATCAATTTGGCAGACCAGGCGTTCAGGATCTTGATGGCCATCTGCGCGTTGGCATTGTTGCCGGTGTAATACCAGAGCAGTGCCTGGGTGTAGGCGGCAACCGCGTCGTTGACCTCGTCGAAGCAGCCCTCGTCGGGATTGTGGTA
>JBBQJM010000413.1:0-3871 GCA_038325895.1 Mycobacteriales bacterium | reverse complement strand
GTTGTCCCGCGAACCCGGTGCGAGCGGTCGTCCCGTCGGGAAGTGGTGACAGCGGAAATCGTTCCAGCCGAGGGGCTCTCACCGACGAACTCGTCATCGGTGTCCAGGTAGGCGGACAACCCCGACCTGCCGCCCTCCCGGCCGAAGCCGGACTCCTTGTACCCACCGAACGCGGCAGTCGGATCGAAGCGGTTGAAGGTGTTCGCCCAGACCACCCCGGCCCGCATCGCCGATGCCATCCCCAGGATGCGGGAACCCTTTTCGGTCCATACCCCGGCGGACAGGCCGTACGGGGTGTTGTTCGCCTTGGCCACCGCCTCGTCCGGGGTGCGGAACGTGAGCACCGACAGCACCGGCCCGAAGATCTCTTCCCTGGCGATGCGCATCGACTGTGAGACATCGGTGAAAACCGTTGGCGGGAAGAAGAAACCGCGGTCGGGCACCGGGCAGGGTGAGGTCCATCTGGAGGCGCCCTCGGCGTCACCGGCGTCGGTCAGCGAGCGGATGGTCGCCAGTTGGGCGGCGGAGTTGATCGCCCCGACGTCGGTGTTCTTGTCCATCGGATCGCCGAGTCGCAGGGTGGCCACCCTGCTTCGCAGTCTCTCGATGACCTCATCCGCGACCGATTCCTGAACCAGCAGGCGGGATCCCGCACAGCAGACATGACCCTGGTTGAAGAAGATGCCGTTCACGATGCCTTCGACGGCCTGGTCCACCGGCGCGTCGTCGAAGACGATGTTCGCCGCCTTGCCCCCCAGTTCCAGCGTGATCTTGCGCCCGGAGCCGGACAGCGACGACTGGATCTGCTTGCCCACCTCGGTGGATCCGGTGAACGCGACCTTGTCGATGCCGGGGTGGTTCACCAGTGCCGCACCGATGTCGCCGGCGCCTATGATGATGTTCACCACCCCTGGCGGCAGGTCCGCGTCGGCGATGATCTCGGCCAACACCAGGATCGACAACGGTGTGGTCTCAGCGGGTTTGATCACCACGGTGTTCCCGGCGGCCAGCGCCGGCGCGATCTTCCAGGCGGCCATCAGCAACGGGAAGTTCCACGGGATCACCTGGCCGGCCACCCCGAGCGCGCGCGGCGACGGACCGAAGCCCGCATGCTGGAGTTTGTCGGCCCAACCCGCGTGGTAGAAGAAGTGCGCCGACGCCGTCGGGACGTCGACGTCGCGAGATTCCTTGATGGGCTTGCCGTTGTCCAGGGTCTCGACCACGGCGAGTTCCCGGGCGCGCTCGGCGATACCACGGGCGATCCGGAACAGATATTTGCCGCGCTCCGCTCCGGAGAGGCGGGACCAGGTCTGCTCGTAAGCGGTGCGAGCGGCCGCCACCGCGTCGTCGACGTCCGCGATCGAGGCCGTGGACACCGAAGCGAGCGCCTCCTCGGTGCCGGGGTTGATCGTCTTGACGTCATCGCCGCGACCGTCGACGAACCGGCCCCCGACGTACATCTGGTAGCGATCGCGGATCCGACCGATGCCGGCGGATTCGGGCGCGGGGGCGTACTCCCACTCGATGGGCGTCGAGATGCTGGAGCCGGAAGGTGTCATCAACGAATCAGTCCAGGGTGACGTAGTCGGGACCGGAGTAATGGCCGTCGGTCTGGGTGCGCCGCTGCATCAGCAGGTCGTTGAGCAACGAGGACGCGCCGAAACGGAAGTAGAAGGGGTCCAACCATTCCGGGCCGGCCACCTCCTTGACCGCAACCAGGTAACGGATGGCGTCCTTGGTGTTCCGGATGCCTCCGGCGGGTTTGACGGCGCGCCGTTCTCCGGTCTGCTGGTACCAGTCGCGGACCGCCTGCAGCATCACGTGGGTGACCGGGAGCGTGGCGGCCGGTGAGATCTTGCCGGTGGAGGTCTTGATGAAATCGCCGCCGGCGAGCAGCGCGAGCCACGACGCGCGCCTGACGTTGTCGTACGTGGCCAGCTCGCCGGTCTCCAGGATCACCTTGAGCCGGGCACTGCCCGAGGCCTGTTTGACCGCGACGATGTCGTCGTACACCTTGCCGTAGTGGCCGGCCAGGAAGGCGCCGCGGTCGATCACCATGTCGATCTCGGTGGCGCCGGCCTTCACGGCCACCTCCGTGTCCGCCAGCCGGACCGCGAGATCGGTCCTGCCGGTCGGGAAAGCCGTTGCTACCGAGGCGATCCCGACGCCGCTACCGGCCAGTGCCGCGACCGCGACCGCGACCATATCGGGGTAGATGCACAGCGCCGCGACGTGCGGGGTGTCCGGCCTGTCCGGATCGGGCCGGCGCCCCTTGGCCGCCAGTGCGCGAACCTTCCCCGGGGTGTCGGAGCCCTCCAGGGTGGTCAGGTCGACCATCGAGATCGCCAGGTCGATCGCCTGCAGCTTGGACGACTTCTTGATCGAGCGGGTGGCCAGACCCGCAGCGCGCTGCTCGACGCCGACCGGATCGACGCCCGGTAGGCCCTGCAGGAACCGCCGTAGCGATGATTCGTCGGCCGCGACATCCCGCAGGTGGGGTGGCAGCGGGGGCGGGGTGCTGGTCGACGGAGCCACTGAATCAGCGACTGTGCTCATCCGGCCATCCTAGGTGTGGTCCGCCCCGGCGGTGGTGACGCGATTGGCCAGCCAACCGGCCGGATACGGTCTGGTCACCGGTCCGTCTCCCAGCCGCCATGACCAGGCGTCTTCCAGCCGGCCACCACCGTCGCACCGCGCCTGATCAGCCCACCTGGAAAGCGAGCCCGCCCGTGAGCCCCGTCAACCCGGCCCCGCATCAGATACCGGACGACCTGGACGTCATCGTCGTCGATCACCCGTTGGCGGCCGCCCGGCTGTCCGTGATGCGGGACGCCAGGACGGACAACTCGGTGTTCCGCGCGTGCCTGCGCGACCTGACCCTGATGTTGATCTTCGAGGCGTCCCGGACGCTGACCGTGGAGCAGGTCCCGATCCACACGCCGGTGGCGCGCACCCTGGCGACTCGACTGTCCAACCCGCCGCTGCTGGTCCCGGTGCTGCGCGCCGGCCTCGGGATGGCCGACCAGGCACACGCCCTCATCCCAGAGGCGCAGATGGGCTTCGTCGGGCTCGCCAGGGACGAACAGACGCTGCTGCCCACGCCGTACATGGAGTCGCTGCCCGAGTCGCTGGCCGGTCGACCGGTGTACGTCCTGGACCCGATGCTGGCCACCGGCGGCTCGATGGTGCACACCATCCGGCTGCTCACCGGGCGCGGCGCCACCGACGTCACCGCGATCTGCGCGCTGGCCGCACCGGAGGGCCTGCAGACGCTGGCGGCGTCGAACCTGCCGGTCAGGGTGGTGACGGCCTCGGTCGACGAACGGCTGAACGACTCCGGGTACATCGTGCCGGGCCTGGGTGACGCCGGCGACCGGCAGTTCGGCGCCGTCTGAGAATTGCTGCGATTATGCCATTTGGGCGATGCGTGCGCCCCGCATGCCGTCGGCGCCACCATGACCGAAAAGGAGGCAAGGGTGTGAGTTCAGTGACCTGGAAGACCGGCACGAGACGGGTGCTGCTGGCGACCGCCGCCGTTGCGTTGGTGAGCGCGCTGTCCGCGTGCGCCGGCAACAGCACGCCGGCCGCGGGGAGCAGTTCCAGCTCGTCGGGCAGTTCCAGCTCGTCGGGCAGTTCCAGCGCGTCGGGCAGTTCCAGCGCGTCCGCGAGCGCTTCCGGAAAGGCCGGCTCGGCCTCGAGTTCTGCCGCAGGATCCGGCGCAGCCGGTACCGCCGCCGACCTGGCGGGCAAGACCCTGGTCGCGAAGGAGGTCACCGGGAGCTACACCATCGTTCCGGGCTCGACGATCTCGATCACCTTCGAGGACGGCACGCTGGCCGCGAGGGCGGGCTGCAACAACATGTTCGGCCAG
>JBBQJM010000412.1:0-3879 GCA_038325895.1 Mycobacteriales bacterium | reverse complement strand
TGGCTACACCGGGCCGGGCGGGACCGGGGTTCCGGTGCGGACGCTGCTCTCTGTGCTGCAGGACATCGCCACCCGCTGACAAGGCCGCCTGACAGGCCGGCCCGCCGGCTCGCCGGTCCACCCGTCAGCGGTCCTTGAAATCGCCGAGTGCGTCGCGCTCGGCGCGTTCGCGCAGGATGTTCTGCCGACGCGAGTAGTCCCGCATCCGCTGCGGGTACCCGACCACGGTGGCGTCGTAGATCGGCAGTGAATTGTCATGGGCGAACTCGCGGGCTGCCTTCGGCGAGGCGATCCGTCGCCGGGTGAACTCCCCGTCGTGGGCGACGAGCACCACGCTGGTCTCGGTCACCGCCGTCTTGGGTTCCACGTAGATCTCCACACCCCGCCGGAGCGACGCCCACAGGGCCAGCTCGTCCGTCACCGCCTTGCGTTCGGATCGCTTGGGGCCCGCCGGTCCGCGCCGCATCCAGGAGAACATGCCCATGACCTACGTCGCCGCCTCGTCCCTGTCGCCTCCCGGCCCCGGGTGTCTCGATCCGCCTTCGGCGAACAACTGTGCTTGGTTGGTATCGAGAGCCCCTGACCGGCGTTGACCTCCAGTGTTCCCGATGTCCATCGCGTTGGTCCGTCGATCGTCGGGTGATCCGTCGCCGAACGGTTGTTGATCGGTGACTGATCAGCCGGGCCGCAGATGGGGAACAGGACAGCTGGGCGCATCCCGGTGTCCGTCGGGTGTTCATCGTCGATGGTCGGGCGGTTCCGGGCGGTTCCTGGTCTCCCGGACGACGCGGCCCGCCCGCAGGGCGCCGGGACGCAGAGGGTGCCAAGATGGACCACGCGCCGGACCGGGCGGGTTGGCGCGCGACGCATCACATCCATCCGTCCAGCGGAAGCCCGTTCGACCGGGCCCGACACAGCAGGGAAGACAGCTCAGCCCGACACCGCATGCCCAGCCCCTGACAGATCCCGCACCACAGTCACTGCGAACCGAGGAGCAGTCATCCGATGAGCGATACCAACGTCGATCTGGTCGTTCTCGGCGGGGGGTCAGGCGGATACGCCGCGGCCCTGCGCGCCGCTGAGCTTGGCTCGTCGGTGGTGTTGATCGAGAAAGAGAAGGTCGGCGGCACCTGCCTGCACTGGGGCTGCGTCCCGGCCAAGACGCTGCTGCATGCCGCCGAGGTGGCTGACGAGGCCAAGGACGGCCCGTCCATCGGCGTCACCACCACCTTCACCGGCGTCGACGTGCCCGCCCTGCTCAAGTACAAGGACGGCATCATCAACCGGCTCTACAAGGGACTGCAGGGCCTGATCAAGTCCCGCAAGATCCAGGTCGTCGAGGGCGAGGGCAAGTTCGTCGGCCCGAACACCGTGGTGGTCGGCGGCGACAGGTTTGTCGGCAAGGACGTGGTGTTGGCCACCGGTTCCTACGCGAGATCGTTGCCGGGGTTGGAGATCGAGGGCCGGGTCATCACCTCGACCCAGGGCTTGAGCCTGGAGTGGATCCCGGAGACCGCCATCGTGCTGGGCGGCGGCGTCATCGGCGTCGAGTTCGCCTCGACCTGGGCGTCCTTCGGCGCCAAGGTGACCATCGTCGAGGCGCTGCCCACGCTGGTCCCGCTGGAGGATCCCTGGGCGTCCAAGTTGCTGGAGCGCGCCTTCCGCAAGCGCAAGATCGACTTCAAGACCGGGGTGCGCTTCCAGAGCGTCAAGCAGGACGACTCAGGTGTGACCGTCAGCCTGGAGGACGGCACCACGCTGACCGCCGACCTGCTGCTCGTCGCGGTCGGCCGCGGCCCGTACACCGCCGGGTGCGGGTACGAAGAAGCGGGTATCACCATGGAGCGCGGCTGGGTGATCACCGACGACCGGCTGCACACGAACCTGCCGCACGTCTACGCCGTCGGCGACATCGTGCCCGGGCTCCAGCTGGCGCACCGCGGCTTCCAGCAGGGCATCTTCGTGGCCGAGGAGATCGCCGGGCTGAACCCGAGGGTGATCCCGGACGCGGAGATCCCGAAGATCACCTATTGCGACCCCAACGTGGCCTCCGTCGGTCTCACCGAGGCGAAAGCCAAAGAGGTGCACGGTGATTCGGCGATCGAGACGTACGTCTACGACCTCGGCGGGAACGGCAAGTCGCAGATCCTGAAGACCGCCGGTGGGGTCAAACTGGTCCGGGTCAAGGACGGCCCCATCGTCGGCATGCATCTGGTCGGCGCCCGGGTCGGTGAGCTGCTCGGCGAGGCGCAGTTGATCGTCGGCTGGGAGGCCCATCCGGAGGACATTGCGCCCTACCTGCACGGTCACCCGTCGCAGTACGAGGCGGTCGGCGAGGCGATCCTCGCGTTGGCCGGAAAGCCGTTGCACGTTCACGACTGAGCTTCCCGGTTTGCTCCAAGCCGTTGCCCCCATTCACCCGGCTCGCTGAACCACCCAGCTGCCCCGAACCCGCTATCCGAGTCCACGACACCCGGTTACAGGCAGGAGATTCACCTCATGTCCCACTCCGTCCAGATGCCGGCTCTCGGTGAGAGCGTCACCGAGGGTACCGTCACCCGCTGGCTCAAGGCCGTCGGCGAAGAGGTCGCGGTCGACGAGCCATTGCTCGAGGTCTCGACGGACAAGGTCGACACCGAGATCCCGTCCCCGTATGCCGGCGTGCTCGAGAAGATCGTCGTCGGCGAGGACGAGACCGCAGAGGTGGGTGCCGAGCTCGGGGTGATCGGCGACGGATCCGGTTCGTCGGGCAACGAGGACAGCGGCGCGATCACCGGCGGCAGCGGCAATCTCCCGCCGGACTCCGAAGGCGCGCCGGAGCCGGCACCGGGGCCGGCACCGGAGCCGGACGCGGTGCCCGCCGCGCAGTCCTCCGCCCCCGCCGAGGCACCCTCCACGGACACCGACGCGCCGGCCGAGAAGCCGACCGGCGGCACCGGTGGCTCCACCGGATCAGGAACCTCGGTGACACTGCCGGAGATGGGTGAGTCCGTCACCGAGGGCACCGTCACCCGCTGGCTCAAGGCCCTCGGCGACGAGGTCGCCGTCGACGAACCGCTGGTCGAGGTGTCCACCGACAAGGTCGACACCGAGATCCCCTCCCCCGTCGCCGGCACCCTGCTGGAGATCAGCGTCGGCGAGGACGAGACCATCCAGGTGGGTGGCCAGCTCGCGGTGATCGGTGACGCCGGTGCGGCGCCGGCCGCCGCCCCGGCAGCAGAGCCGGCGGCGGAACCTGCCAAGCGCGCGCCCCCGCCGGCCCTGTCCGCCCCAGCCCAGTCCGCACCGCCGAAGCCGCCCACTCCGCCCACCCCGGCGGCGCCACCGGCACCCGCGGCCGCCCCAGCGGCACCGGCTCCGGCCGCCGCCGTGCAGGCCATCCCGCCCGCAAAGGTCCCGGAAGGTACCTACGTCACGCCGGTGATCCGCAAGCTCGCCGCGGACAGCGGCGTCGACCTGTCAACGGTGAAGGGCACCGGCGTCGGCGGACGGGTCCGCCGTGAGGACGTCGTGGCCGCCGCGGAAGCCGCCAAGGCCGCCGCTGCTGCACCTGCGGCCCCGGCCGCATCCACCCCGGCCGCGCCGGCCGCGCCGGCCGCCGGCGGTGCCCCCAAGCCCGACGCCGCGGCCACCGGCCTGATCGGAACCACCGTCAAGCTGCCACGCATCCGGCAGTCGATCGCCAAGAACATGAAGTTCGGACTGGACACGGCCGCGCAACTGACCACGGTGATCGAGGTTGACGTCACCCGGGTCGCACAGCTGCGGGCCAAGGCGAAGTCCGGTTTCGCCGCCCGCGAGGGTGTCAACCTGTCGTTCCTGCCGTTCTTCGTCAAGGCCGCCATCGAGGCCCTGAAGGCCTACCCGGTGATCAACTCG
>JBBQJM010000411.1:0-3880 GCA_038325895.1 Mycobacteriales bacterium | reverse complement strand
TGCTCACCGATCAGCAGCGCCGGCTTTGGGCGCAGGTGTCGGAATTGTCGGAACGGTGCCGGCGTTTGCTCGCGGTGATCGCCTTCGCTCCACGACCCGATTACGCATCCATCGCCGTCGACCTCGGCATACCGGTGGGTTCCATAGGTCCAACACGAGGCCGCTGTCTTGCGAAGCTGCGCGCCCGACTAGACGGGGGAGACTGGTCATGATGGCTGCGAGCGAAAACGTCACTGGTAGTGGTAGCGGAGATTTCGAGACCGACGGGTTCGACCTCGATCCGAACGCCCCGATGGATCGAGCGGACCTGCGTTTGCTGACGGACCTGCTGGCGATCTACGGCGTCGTCGATCCCATGCCGGAGATGTTGCCCGACGTGGTGCTGTTCGGTCTCGACGCGACCAACCTGGACGCGGAGTTCGCCAGGCTGGTGGAATCCGAGCTCGCGGTGTCCGGCGCCAGCGGGACTCGTTCGGTGGAACACGCGCGACGGGTGACCTTCGCCAGCGACAGCCTGACCGTGATGGTGGTCGTCAACCCCCAACGGGACGGCTCCGTGCGGCTGGACGGGTGGGCCGCCCCCGGCGGCCGGTTGCACGCGGAGCTGCGCGTGGGCGATTCCACGCTGACTGCCGAATGCGATGAGTCCGGACGATTCGTATTCGACGCCGTCCCCGCGGGTCCTGCGCAGCTGGTGCTGCACCCGACCCTGGAGTCCGACCCGTCCTTGACGCTTCCGGTGGTCACGCCGGCTGTGCACCTGTAAGCCTGCCTGGCCGGCTTTCGCCGCGCGTTGGCCGGCTGCATCCACCAGGCTTGGCTGAAGGAATCTGTTCCCGACCAGATCCGGAGGCAGTGTGAATCAGCCTGGAGTGCCCCCAGCGGAGCGTTCTGAAGACCCGTTCCGACGTTTCAACGCCCGTGTTCTCGACCCGACGACTGCCGCGCGGCTGCCGGACGGGTCCGCGCCCTATCCGACCGTCTATCGCGGCGACGGGATGCTGGTCACCGCGACCTCGACTGCGGCGGCCAGGACCGTGCTGAACGCGGTCGACGAGGAACTCAAGGCGATCGAACTGCGGCGCTCCGGCCCTGACCCGTTCAGCACGGACACCGACGACCCCGACCACAACCGGGGCGCCCTGCTGCTGCGGCACGCGGAGCGCCACCAGATTCAGTTGGTGTTCCCGCTGTCGATGGCCCGCGCCAACGATGCTGCGACCGATGCGATCGACGCGTGGCCGGTGTTGCAACAGCTCCGCGCCCGGCGACCCGAGATCGGATCGGCCATCGGCCTGGACCACCTCATGTTCGCGGCCGCCGGAATCGGCGGTAATCCGTTCATGGCTGGTAATCCGTTCATGGCTGGTAATCCGTTTATGGCGGGCAATCCGTTTATGGCCGGGAACAGCGGCGTCGGGTCCTACGGGATGGCCGGGTCAGGTGGACACGGGCCGGTAAAGGTCGTGCTCGGTCCACCCATCGCCCGTGACGTCGCCCGCAGGCCCGGTGTGGTTGTCATGGACACCGGCATCGGAGCGCACCCGTGGTTCACCAGTGATCCGGTTCGCCCGCAGTTGTTCCTCGCCGACGACACCCCGGTGGGAGTCGACATCGTCCCCGATGACCCGACCGATCCGGAGGCACGGGGAGCGGTGGGGGACCCGCTGACCGGGCTGCTGGCAAGCCATGCCGGGCACGGTACCTTCATCGCGGGGCTGCTCCGACAGGCCTGTCCGGAGGCCGATCTGACCGTGCTCCGGGTGATGGATGCCGACGGCGTGGTGCCCGAATGGCGGCTCAGTCGGGCGCTGACAGCGTTCGCTGTGTACCTCAAGGAAAACCCGGGGCAGGTCGACGCCCTGGTGCTGTCCCTCGGGTACTACGTCGAAACCGACAAGGACGTCACGTATACGGCCGGCCTCAAGGACCTGCTGGCAGCAATAGCGGCGCAGAGCGTGACCGTGTTTGCGTCGGCGGGCAACGACGCCACGGAGCGCAAGTCCTACCCCGCTGCGTTTGCGGTCGAGGCTCCGTTCGGCGGGCAAGACACGTGCCTGTTGGTGTCGGTCGCGGCCTTGAACCCTGACGGAAATACTGTGGCGCTGTTCTCCAACGATGGCGACTGGGTGACCGCGCAGGCGGTCGGTGCCAACGTTGTCTCGACGGCTCCGACCACCGCACAAGGCGGGTGGAACGCCGGGGCGAGCGTGATCGATGGTCGGCAAAGGCTGCGCAGCACCATCGATCCCGATGACTTCAGCGGTGGTTTCGCGACCTGGAGCGGAACGAGTTTCGCCGCTCCGGTGCTGGCCGGCCAATTCGTCGCCGCGGTGCTCGCCAAGGGACTGGACAGTAAGGACACTGCCGGAAGGCAGAAGCTGGCGACCAAGCTGCTTCGTTAGAACGTCACGTACGAAAACAGCAGGCCATGGACTCCGCAAGAATGTGCCGGCAACCCAAGAAGCACTCACGTCCGGGCCAGCGAGCCAATCACTACACGTTTCCATCAATTTGTGGCGTCGGGCGCTGCAACTCGGCGATCAGGGCAGGCCTGCGGCTGCGGTCCGCATGTGCGAGCGCGCGCTGCGCCGTCCGGAGACCGCGCGTGACGCCGCTGTTCATGCGCAGGTATTGATCACGCTTGCGTGCTTCCGGTCCGAGATCGGCGACGCCAGCACGGCTCTCCAGCTGCTGGATGACGTGCTGGCGATCGACCGGCAACGGCTGCCGGCGGTGCTGACCGCGCGCGGCATGGTGCTGGGACGGAGTGCCCACCCCGACGCAATGCCCGCGCTCAACGAAGCCATCCAGGTGTTGGTGGATCTGACCGAAGAGAACCAGCAACCGGGCGCGGGTCCGAGTGATTTGGCGTCAGCGCTGCTCAATCGTGGGTTCCTGCACATGATGGAGGGACGGCTGGGGGTCGCTCGTGATGACACCGAGGCGGCGGCAGTGGCCGCGCAGCGGGCGGGTCGTCCGGGCGTCGTCCTGATGGCACGGCACAACCTCGGGTACATCCGTTATCTCGCCGGGGATCTGCCCGGCGCGCTGAACGACATGGCTGAGGCATCGGCGGTCGTGCCGGGCGCTGACCTGGGTGTTCAGGCATTGGACCGGGCGAGGGTGCTGCGGTCGGCCGGGCTGCTCACCGAGTCGAGCGAATTCACCGAACAGGCACTGGCTGCCTTCACCGCCAACCGGGCGATGCCCGATCTTGCAGAGGCGTTGCAGGTGCGTGCCGAGATCGACCTGGCGATGGGCGATCCCGGCGCAGCCCGGTGGGCCGCTCGGCGCGCGGCCGAGATCGCGGCCAAGCGGGGCAACGACCGGGGCGCAACGGTCGCCGCGGTCATCGAACTGCGAGCCGATGCCTTGCGGCGGGAGACATTCGACGGTTCGGCGGCCTCACGACGGAACCGGGCGATGCGCGACGCGATCAGGGCCGGCGAGCTGGCCGACCGGCTGTCGGCAATGGGATTGACCGAGGATGCGCTCGCGGCCCGATTGCTCCAGGTGGAGGCGGAGCTCGACACGGCGCTCGACTCGGAGGGGGACTCGGAGGGGGACGAGGACGGGAACGCGGCCACTGGTTTCTCGCCGACGTTGACGTTCGACGGCGGGCCCGTCGGTTCGATCTGGCGATCCACCGCCGCGCGGGGCGAACGATCGGGCAACCTGGCCCTCCGGCTGCATGCCAGGCTGCTGTCGGCGCGGCTGGACCTCGTTGCTGGTGCGCCGGCCGCCGGATTGATCCACGTCCGGCGCGGCCTCGACGACCTGGCGAGATTCCAGGCGAAGTTCGGCTCACAGGACCTGCAGTCGGGAGCTGCGGTTCATGGTCGTCAGCTCGGCGCACTCGGCCTGCGCACGGCTGTCG
>JBBQJM010000410.1:0-3905 GCA_038325895.1 Mycobacteriales bacterium | reverse complement strand
GGCGCCGCGGCCCGCGTGACCGCGGCCAACGTCGGGCTGCTGGTGTGTGTGCTCCCGGTGCCGAGCCTGGTCCGGGTGCTGGTGTCCATGGTCGTACTGGTGGCGTTGGCATCGTTCCTGCCGCTGCTCCTGCGGGCAGTGCTGACCGCCCGCCGACCCCCGGCCCAGCCGCCATCGACCACCACGTCGGGATCGAGGCCGCCCGCGCAACGGCGGGTCGGTCTCGCGGCCGTCGGGATCGCCGCGGTCCTGCTGGCGGCGGCCGGCGGGGTAGCCCTCGACCCGGCGGCCGCCGGGGCCGGCCCCACGTTTGACGGGGCGGCCGGGGTCACCGCAACCGGCAACACCACCACCGTGCAGGTCAGCATCCAGGGCAAGCGATTCGTGCCCGACGTCATCGACGTGCCAAGCGGTGACCGGCTCGTGGTGGTGCTGCACAACACCGGCGACGAAAGCCACGACCGGGTGTTGGACAGCGGCGTCCGCACCCCACGGATCGCGCCCGGCGAACAAGCGACGATGGACGCCGGCGTCGTCGGCACCGACATCGCCGGCTGGTGCTCCGTCGCCGGTCACCGGCAAATGGGCATGGTGCTCACGGTGCGCGCCGTCGGCGGCGCCGCCAATCCCGCGAGTCCTGACCACTCAGCGACTGGGGCGGCACCCCTGTCCGCCACCGACCTGGACCTCATGGCCCCACCCGGAGCGGGATTCCGGGCCCGTGACCCGCGGCTGGAACCGGCCCCCGCAACCTCGCTGCACCAGCTCACGCTGCGGGTCCAAGAGGTCGAACGCGAGGTCGCCCCGGGTGCGACCCCGACGCAGTGGACCTTCAACGGGACGGCACCCGGTCCCACCCTGCACGGCAGGATCGGCGACGCCTTCGACATCACCCTGATCAACGACGGCTCGATCGGGCACTCGATCGACTTCCACGCCGGCGCACTCGCCCCCGACCAGCCGATGCGGACGATCCAGCCGGGCCAGTCACTGACCTATCGGTTCACCGCCACCCGCAGCGGGATCTGGATGTACCACTGCGCGAGCATGCCGATGTCGCTGCATATCGCCAATGGCATGTTCGGCGCCGTGGTCATCGACCCACCCGACCTGGCCCCGGTCGACCGCGAGTACCTGCTCGTGCAATCCGAGATGTACCTCGGACCGCAGGGCGGAATCGCCGACTCGGACAAGATCAGCACTGAACGGCCCGACCTGGTCGTCTTCAACGGCTACGCCAACCAGTACGACCACGCCCCACTGACCGCGAAAGCCGGGGAACGGGTACGGATCTGGGTCCTGAACGCCGGGCCGCAACACGGCAGCGCCTTCCACGTCGTCGGCGGCCAATTCGACACCGTCTGGCAGGAAGGCGCCTACCTCCTGCCTCCCGGCACGACCGGCGGGGCGCAAGCCCTCGGGCTGAGCCCAGCGCAAGGCGGGTTCGTCGAACTATCGCTGCCCGAGGCAGGGCACTACCCGTTCGTCACCCACGCCATGGTCGACGCCGAACGCGGCGCACACGGCATCCTCCACGTCACCGACTGAACCGTCGGACCGAGGTGACCCGCGGACGACCATCGATCACACCTGTTCACCCGCACCGGGATACGCCCGGTATCAGGTGACAGCCGCCTCGGGTGCGAACTGGGCGACCCACAGGTCCGGGCCGCGGCGGCACGCCCCTCGTCCAACAAGGTTGACCTGAGGTGCCAGAGCAGCACACTCGCGAAATCGCTGATGCAGGTGCGGCGGTGGTCGTCAACGCTCATGGAACACGCCCCAATGGTTGCGTCACCGGCGAATCGGATCGTGCCGGCCGTGACGGCGAGATACCTTCTCAGGCAATACCTTTTGAATCCAGCCGCGGAGATACCCGCTGTCAGGCGATGCCTCCCGAGGATTTCCTCATGGAAGGCGCACCTCCGCTGGTGACGCCGCGCCAAACCTAATCTTCTCACAAAGCTCACAGCTCTCGGAGGCTACACCGCCGGTGACGCGCTCGAATATCTCCTCCGACCCCCGTGTTCGCGTAGTTCGGACGGCCATGCTCGGTACCTGCTCGGTACCTGCTCGGTACCTGCTCGGTACCTGTACCGAGCATGGGTTTCCATTTCTAACTAACCGTACCGGTGCACCCAAACGGCAATGCCATCCCGGGCAAACGAAGGTGTCTGCTGGGGATGGCTTCACAATTTGGGCCGTTCGGCAATTGTCTAGCGGCGCCGGACGACCCCGAAAATGGCCGACACAAATGCCCCCGCCACGGCGGTCACTCCCGCCCACAATGCGACTGTCGCAACCATCCACCAGCCGTACGTGTTCCAGAGGGCTACCTGCAGCAGTTGGGCATCGAGCACGGTCCGTTTGAGCTCCGCCAACCGCACGTCATCCGGGTTGGCCAAAACTTGGGCGCTCAGCTCGGAATATGTCCGGCCACCGCTCATCTTCTCCTCGTGCACGGCGATGTATCGCTCAGCGTAACGGCGGGCCGCTGGGCCGGACGTCACCTCGCTGCCCGCATAGCGCCTGAGTTCTGGGTAGGCGCTGTAGTTGTTGCCGGATTGGCCGTCCGCGGCGTACGGCGCGAAGGAGATCTTCTGCTTCCTGAGCTGATCGCCAATGACGCGCCGACCGTGGTCGCCAACCAGGATCAGCGCGATCCCAGCCAATGCTTCTACCATACTGACTATGATTTGATTCTTGTTCATCCTTTTGCCGTCTTCTCGTCCTGACCAATAGTTCGGACAAATCGGTGTGCCTAACGTCCCTTCGCACGCGCGGCGAAACCAGCCCGGCGGCATTATCACTCAATCATCTTTTCTCACGCCCCTGGACCGGGGATCGATCGAGGCGGCGCAGACGGGCACCGGCAAAACGGCCGCCTTCGGCCTTCCTTTCTGGGGCGTGCAGGCAAGAGGGAAAGCGCCGCATCCGCGTCAGGATCTGCCATACGGCGCCGCGCCGGGTAGGGCCGAAAGTCCAGACGCAGCAGGCGATCACCAAGGCCACCCTGTTTCGTTCGATCACAGATGCAATCATTCCGTTTCTCGATCCCCATATTTCATTCCGTCCATTCGGCGTTCACGCTGTTTCGATAAATCATAGTGACAGCGCCAGGCGTCCGATGCGTAGACACAGCGGCCCATGCCGACCGGCTGTCCGGGTTGATCACCACATCCGCGATGCCGCGGTTGACCAGGCCGGGCCGAGCACACCCGGACCAGGACGACGCTGGTCGCCGGAGACGAGTGCACGGGGGTCAACGCCTGCACCGATGGCCGGTACGTCGACGGCACCTTCAGGGAAAATCGGTTCCGGTGGAACGGATCTCCGAAGGCTGGGCGGTACCCTCGGCGGTCGCCTGCAGCGAGTGCCCGCGTGGTCGCGGCATCACCGATTCGGTGCCCTGCTGAACTCGGTTGACGAGTCTCCCGCATCTGGGTTTTGGCCCAGTACCTCCGCCATTCGCGGGTTTCCGGAGCGACGGCGATATTGATCAGGATCGGCCTGACCATTCACCTCGTCGGCCGGCGCCTCATACGGATCCTCGACCGGCACAGCGTGCAGCGAGCCGCGCGGCCGCTGATCGACAGTGTCGCGACTGTGAGGCTGGCCAGGTGCCCGGGCAATCATCCAGGTGTGGTGTTCGCGTCGCAGGCCACCGACGGGTCGGAGACCCGGGCATAGGGCCCGGCCGGGTGAGCCAGAGCGGTGGTCCCGGGCAGCCCCTGCCACCACTGGGAAGCCGTCCTTCGAGGTCGCCCACCCCACGTCCGAGGCGCCGCCATCGATGAACCGGCCCGACAGCACCGCCGCGACCTCGGTCCGGCCGAACGAGTAGGTGTCCGGTTCGACCTGAGTCTTGTGTTGGCTCATCGGGTTGCTGAACGGATCCGAACTGA
>JBBQJM010000409.1:0-3907 GCA_038325895.1 Mycobacteriales bacterium | reverse complement strand
TCGGGCTGCCGGGTCGGGTAGGGGCCGGTGGGCGTCGTCGCGGGTTTCAGCAGGCGGACCAGTCTTGGTGGAAGCCGTCGGCGTAGGCCGCGAGGTCGGTGAAGTCGGTGCCGGGTCGGCTGCGGATGAGGTCCATCGCCTCGTCCGCGTCGGTCGCCCAGGAGCCCAGCTCGTCGGCCGCGGGGTGTCCGAACACCGACGCCGTCCAGGCGACGGTGAAGCATGCCGCGCCGGCGATTGTGCCGGTGATCACCCGGCCGGCGGCCAGCGCGACCGCGGCGCCGGCCGCGAACTGTCCGAGGTCGGCGGCCACGGCGAGGTCGGCCGGGTCCGCGACGACAGTGGCGAGCGCTGTCGTGTCGACCGCGACGCCCAGGCCGCCGGCGAACGCGGTCACCGACACCGCGGCGGCGGCGAGCGTGGCCGCGGCGGAGGGGTAGCGGGGTTGACTCGAGGGTGGACCGGTGGCCACCCCGGCCCGGCCCAGGGTCAACGGCAGGTCGATGACCGTCATGGCGTGGCAGGCCGCGGCGCCGTCGCGGTAGGACCAGCAGGAAGCTCAGCCGGTCCAGGCCCAGGCCGTGTGCGGTCGCGGCGGTCGGCGACAGCACCGGCGGGTCACGGAAGTCCAGCAGCGGGGCGACCGCGCGCAGCAGGGACGCCGGCGGTAGGTGCACCCGCGGGGCGGCGCCAGTGGATGCCCACGCCAGGAACGCGCCGGCGTCGCAGTCGGCCTGCGCCTCGATCAGGATCGACGGGTATTCCTGTGGGTGCTGTTCCCGGTCGATCAGGGTGGGACCGATCCGGGCCTGCACGGCGTGCCCGAACTCGTGCGCGAACGCGGCGGCCAGGCCGGCGCTGCCGTACCGGCCGAGCAGCACCGGCACCAACGCCGAGGAGTCGTACACGATGCCGTCGCCCTGTGGGCAGTAGAACGCGTTGCCGGTGATCTGCGCCGGGTCGGTGATGCACAACGCGGGCTTGCCCGGCTGGGTGGAATCCATCGAGACCACACCGCAGGCCAGCGGCGTCAACCCCGCTCCGCGGTTCCCGCAGAGCTGGATGGACCAGAAGTCCTGCACATCGGCCAGCACGCCGGCCACTGCCCGGTCACCGGTAGCCGAGTCCGCCGGACCCGTCCCTGCGCCACCCCCGAACGACGACGCCAGCCGGATCGGTACCCCGGGCAGGGTCAGGTCGATCCGCTCCGACGCCAAACCCGTGACCCCCGCGGACTGCGGTGTGGTGGACACCATCAGCACCGTCACCACCGCCAGTAACCCGGCCGCCCCGATGGGCAGCACACGCCGCACCCCCACCCGGCCCGACCGGCGCCCTGCGCCGTGGCCGCTCACTGGACCACCGCGCCCGTGCCGTGATGACCCGATTCTGGCAGTCCGCCCGAGACCGGCCAGGACGACCCGGCCGGACCAGGCCGGGCCCGGCCCGCGAACGGACGTCCACCGCGGCCCCCGAGCCACCCGTGACGGGTCGGAGATCGGCTCGCCGCGGGCCCCCTCACCGGTGCCGGCTGCGGGTCCTCGGGTCCCCGCGGGCCGCGCGCATGTCACGGATGATCATGACCGCGGCGGCGGCGGTGACCGCCGCGAGCGCGGGCGTCACCCCGACCACCGCTGTCCTTGAGGTGTTATTGGGTGACGGCGGCCGCGATGGCGGTGATGTTGGCGTCCATCCAGCTGAGGTAGTCGTTGCCGGCGGGCAGGGTCTCGGTGACGGGCACCACGGCGATGTTGTTGTCCTTGGCCGCGGCCTGCAGCTGTTCGGTCTCCGGCGAGGAGGTCTGCTCGTTGTAGATCAACGCCGTCACCTGGTGCCCGGTGAACAGCGCCAGGGTGTCGTTGAGCACGGTGGCCGGCACGTCGGTGCCCTCCTCGACGGCCTTGCTGAACTCGGCGGGGGTCTTGTTCAGCAAACCGGCGGCGTCGGTCAGGTACAGCGGTACCGGTTCGGTGACGGCGATCCCGGTGCCGCCGTAGGCCGCCTTGATCTCGTCGACCTTGGCGGTCAGACCGTGGATCCTGTCGGTGAAGGTCGCCAGGTTGCTCTGGAAGTACGACGCGCGGTCGGGTCGCAACGACCCCAGTTCGTCGGCGATCCGGTGCGCGACCAGGTCTACGGTCGGCAGGTCGTACCAGACGTGCTCGTTGAGCTCGCTCCCGCCTTCTCCGCCCGCGGCGGTGCCCTGCGTCGCGGAGGTCAGCGGCGGCTGCGCCGATCCCGTGGTGCTGCCCGCTGCGCTGGCCCCCGACGGGCCGGTGTCCTTGCCGGAGACGTGGACCGCGTCGATCACCGGCGCGGAGGTGGTGGATCCGGCGATCATGGTGCTCATCCAGTCGTCGTAGCCGCCGCCGTTCTTCACGATCAGGTCGGCCTGGGCGACCGCGAGTTGCGCCTGTGCGGTCGGCTCGAAGGAATGCGGGTCGGCCGCCGGGTCGGTGATGATCGGGGTGACCGCGACGGAGTCACCGCCGACCTGAGCCACCACGTCGCCCCACACGTTGGTCGAGGTCACCACCGCCACCGGTGCACCGGTCGCGGCGCTCGGCGCGGCGGTGCCGGCCGCCGATGACGCGGTTCCCGCCGTGGACCCGCATGCCGCCACGAACGGGGCCGCGCACAGCAGCAACGTCACCAGAGGGGCCCGCCGCCCATTGACCATCATGACGCCTCACCAGCCCGACTACTGCAGTTGATAATCATTCGCATATGTTAGGTGATGTGCCCGCCTCACGGTCAACTGCGTGTGAGGCACCGCCCGAGTTGTGGTCGGCGTGGTGCGGGCAGTGGGCTGCGGGGGTTGTGGAATCGGCGGGCGGGGAAGGGCACATCGTCAAGGCTGAGGTGTTCGGCGGCGGCGACTACGGCGCCGACCGGTGGGATGGTCACCCACGGGTCGCTGCGGTATTCGCCTCGGGGTAGCGCGGTGCCGTCGGCGTCGATCGCGGGTTTGAAGTGCCGTCCACGGATGAGATGCCTGACTGCGGTGGACCCTTCGATCGGTTCGATGCGGTGGCAGCCGCTTTCGAGGTGCAGCACTTCCTCGGTGCGCATGCCGGTGAGGTAGGCGATGACGATCAGGCAGGCGGTCTGCAGGTGGCGGGCCAGGGTGGTGGCGTCGTCCCAGCTCAGCGTCGGCACCCATGGCTGCCCGGCCAGGAGTCCTCGGACGGGGACGTCGAGGTGGGCTGGTTCACCGATGGGTAGGTCGTGGCGGTGCCGGCGGAGGAATGTTTCGACGTCGTGGTGACTGACGCCGACGGTGCCGGCGATGAAGGTGCTGGAAATCCACTGCCGGTCCTTGCTGTAGGTGTCGCGTGGCAATCCCCGGCCGGCGGTGGCGAGCTGTTCGGCGAAGCGGCGGAGCCGGCGTTGCCCGCCGGGTGTCGGGGACAGCGGGATGGAGGTGTACAGGCGGTGGGCTTCGTCGAACCCGGCGAGGATGTCGTCGGCGTAGTCGGTGACGAACCGCAGCGCCCACACCAGCAGCGGTGACATGGTGGCGGGATGGATTGGCGCGGTGGAGTTCTCACCCTGCTGGGTGGACGGGCGGACGTAGTCGCCGATGTTCGGGAACCACGGTGGCGTCGGGATCTGGTCGCCGGCGGGCAGGTGGTCTCCGTAGGCCCACAGCAGCGTGACGGTCCACAACTTCTGCTGATGGGTGACGGGCTGCAGGTGTTGTTGCGTCAGGTGCACGGCGTAGTCGACGAGATCGGTGTCGGTGACCTCGCCCAAGGAACCGACACCTCGTTGGTCGAGCCACGATGCGAACTCGCGGAGGTGCACAAAGCGGGTCCGCTGTGTGTTCGGCTTGACCCGCAGACGACTGCTGCCGGCGCCCCGGTCGTGGACGATCCAGGGGGTGTCGACGTTGAGGAAGAACCAG
>JBBQJM010000408.1:0-3910 GCA_038325895.1 Mycobacteriales bacterium | reverse complement strand
TCCGACAGGATGACGTGGCCCATCGCCATCGCCCTAGCGCCGTCGGTGCCCGGCGCGCACGGCATCCACTCGTCGGCGAACTTCGTGTTGTCCGAGTAGTCCGGGCTCACCGACACGACCTTCGTTCCCCGGTAACGCACTTCGGCCATCCAGTGCGCATCCGGCGTCCAGGTGACCGGGACGTTGTAACCCCACATCATCAAATACGAGGCGTCCCACCAGTCGCCCGATTCCGGCACATCGGTCTGATCGCCGAACACCTGTGGCGAGGCCACCGGCAGGTCGGCGTACCAATCGTAGAACGAGGTCATCGCGCCGCCCACCAGTTCGATGAACCGCGAACCCGCGGCGTGCGACACCATCGACATCGCCGGAATCGGCGAGAACCCGGCGATCCGATCGGGGACCGTACCGAGCGATGGTGTGCACGTGCGCCGCAGCGGCGATCTCCGCCGCCTCGTCCCAGCCGATCCGCACCAACCCGCCCTTGCCCCTGGCCTGCTGATAACGCCGGCGGCGCTCCGGGTCGTCCTGGATCTCCGCCCAGGCCAGCACCGGGTCGCCCAGCCGTCCGCGGGCCTCCCGGAACATCTCGACCAGCACCCCGCGGGCATAGGGATACCGCACCCGGGTCGGCGAATAGGTGTGCCAGGAGAACGCCGCACCCCGCGGGCAACCTCGCGGTTCGTAGTCGGGTCGGTCCGGACCCACGGTGGGATAGTCGGTTTCCTGCGTTTCCCAGGTGATGATGCCGTCCTTGACGTACACCTTCCACGAGCAGGAACCCGTGCAGTTCACCCCATGGGTGGACCGCACCACCTTGTCGTGGCTCCACCTGTCCCGGTAGAACACATCGCCCTGCCGACCACCCGACTTGCTGATCGTCCGCAGATCGCCGGACACCTCGCCCTTGGCGAAGAACCGCCGACTGCGGAGCAGCAGATCGGCAACCGGGCCGTCGGTACCAGGTTGGTTCCTTCTGGGCTGATCCCCTGGGGGGCGATCCTTTTGCGGGCGATCGCTCATTCCGCTCCTACTCCGGTGCTGGGCGACCCGTCCGGGCCCACCGATGCCGTGGTGCGAGATTTCCGGCCCGGCAGTGCGAGCGCGGTGAACAGCAGCGCGGCCACGCAGGTCGCGGCCATCAGGTACAGGCCGGTGGTGTAGTCGTTGTCCTCGGCATCGTAGGTCGCGCCCATCACCAGTGGTGGGAAGTTCCCACCGAGACCCCCTGCCGCACCGACGATTCCGGTGACGGAGCCGACGCGGTTCGGCGGTGCGGAACGGGCGACCCAAGCGAAGACGCCGCCGGTGCCGATGCCGAGGAAGAACGCCAGCAGGATGAAACTGGCGCCCGCGGCCAGCTCCGGAGCCGGCTGTAGCGAAACCACCACCGCCATCACCGCGGCCCCGGCCAACGACAGCATCACCACGAACTTCGGGTGCAGCCGGTCGGACAGGATCCCGCCGATCGGCCGGGCGATCACGGCGGCGATGGCGAACCCGGCGGTCCGGGCGCCTGCGTCGGTGATCGAGAAGTCGTACACCGTCTTGAGGTACGTCGGGAGGTAGGTAGAGAACGCGACGAACCCGCCGAACGTCACCGCGTACAGGAATGCCATCGGCCAGGTGATGGGCAGCTTGCCGGCGGCCTTCAGTTTGGGCACCACCGGGTCGGTATTGGGTTGCCAGGCCGGGGTCCTTCATCCGGGTCATCACCAGTCCGGCAGTGAGCGCCAGCGCGGCGGCGATGATCAGGTGCGCCGGGACGTACCCGAACCAGGTGACGAACCGCGGGGTGAAGAACGCCGACAGCGCGGTGCCGCCCATGCCGACGCGGAACACACCGGTCGCGAATCCACGCCTGGACTTCTCGTACCAGGCATTGACGAACGGGATGCCGAGGGCGAACGTGGTGCCCCCGATGCCGAGGAGGAACCCGAACAGCAGCAGCAGCGCATAGGAATCGATGGTGCCGGCGAAGGTGACCAGCAGCACCGGCACGATGGTGATCAGCGAGATCACGGTGAGCATCTTCCGGCCGCCGTAGCGATCGGTGAGCGCGCCGACCGGGATCCGGCCCACCGAGCCGACCAGGATCGGCGTGGCGACCAGCAGAGCGGTTTGCGTGCTGGTCAGCGACATCGCCTTGGTGTACGTCGCGGACAGCGGGCCGATGAGATTCCAGGCCAGAAACTGATGGCGAAAACCCAGGTGGCAAGGGCGAGATTCGCGCCCTGTCCGCGAAGCGTGGCGACCTCGGCGACCGGCGACGAGCCTGGTGTCGGCCGGGTCACGACGTCACCGATCGTGCGCGTTGCTGGTGGTGGTGCGACAGGTCGATCACGCTGGGACCCTCCTTGCGACTCGTCGGCGGCAACTGGCTCCGCCTATGGTGGGAGTGAGCGACTATCGGCTGACAGGCCGGAAGTCCCTGGAATGGCTGCCGCGACGAACGTGAACCACCGGGGACTGGGGTGTCTCACCACTGACCGTAGACCCGTGATCAACCCTGGCCACAGCGAGACGCCTTTGGGTATCACGCCGGGTCGGCCGGCCGAGTGGTAACCCGGCGCGCAGCGGCCTTTCTCAGAAAAGCGCGAACCGCCGCGTAGTACGACCTCGGGGTGGTTCGTGGGGAGATCCTGGCGACTACTTCTTGTCGTTCGCCACCAATCGCTCGCGCAGATCGGCGACATTCCCGGACTTCGGCAGTCCGCGCTTGACCAGTTCGGACTGCAACTCGACCTTGGTCAGCTCCTCGTACTTCGCCGCTGCGGGCGCCTTTCGCGATGTCCGGGCAGCCTTGGGCTTTTCGGTGGCTACCGCCGGTGCTGCCTTATCCGGTGCCGCCTTTTGGGGTGCTGCCTTTTGGGGTGCTGCCTTTGGTGGGGCAGCTTCCGCCTTGACCGGTGCGGGTTCCTTCGCGGGCGCGGCCACCGCAGGCGCGCTGGCAGCGGCGGACTTGCTCAGCGACTGCACGGCTGCCACGGCCGGTCCGCTGATCGACTTGGCCTGGTTCCGGGCCGCCTCGAGGATCGACTCGGCCTGGGCACGCGCCGCGGCGATCATCGACTCCGCCTGCTCGCGAGCGGATTTGGCTGCTGCCTCGGCGCGCTCCCTCGCGGTCTCGATGATCGACTCGGCCTGCTCGCGGGCCCGTTCGGTGGTGGATTCGATCTGCTCACGCACCGACGCTCCGACCGACTGCGCCTCGTCACGAGCGACCTCGCCCAACTTGGCGCTGATGCCCAGCATCTTCTTGGCGAAGTCGCGCTGGCCTTCCAACATCTTTTCCGCGAAGTCGAAGACCTCGTCGATCACCTGATCCGGCTGCAGGTCGGCGGTCGGCACATCGGAGATTTTGCCGAAAGTGTTCTGCGCGATCTTCGTCCACGTCTCGACCGCCTCGACGGCGGCCACCTGCGTGGTGCGCACGGCTGCCGCGAACTGCTCCTGTGGGGACGACATGACTTTCCTTCCTGTGCGATCACTGCCGGTCTTCGTTCATGCCGGACCTGTGTTGTTACCGTATCCACTGCGGGGACGTTCGCACACGTCGGAAACACTTTCGGGTACGTCACCAACTCCCCGGGGCGACCCGCCGCCGCCTTTCTTCCGAGAGGTGGCGGCGAGGGTGCGCGAGCTGGCTCCATGGCATCGCGAGCGAGGTTGGTCGGCCGTCCACAGGCCGCGCACCCATACCATCGGAGAACCACGACGGCGCTGATCCGTTGCTGGAAAACCTGTTTCATCATCGGCACTCCCACTGAGCGGAAGAATGACATGGCACGACGACGTACGAGCCGGGCATCAGGGTCCGCCTTGATGAAGGCGCTCATCCCGCGCGCGGTCCGGTCGCGCAAGCGCCGATCGGCGCTGCCCCGTGTCAAGGTGCCGCGCGTCAAGG
>JBBQJM010000407.1:0-3918 GCA_038325895.1 Mycobacteriales bacterium | reverse complement strand
ACTACGAGCTGGCCGCCGAGGATCTGGCCTGGCGATCGGGACTGCCCTGGGTGTTCTCGGCGACCATCGGCTCGTTGCGCGCGTTGATGGCGGGGTACCTGCGCCGCGGCCCGTCGTCGTTCCCGGCGGCGGCTGCGCGGGTGACCGTGCCGACGCTGGTGGTCTGGGGGACGCGGGACCGGCTTGTCGACGTGCGGCTGGCCCGGCCGACGGCCGAGGCGTTTCCACGGGCCGAGCTGCTGATCTTGCCGGGCTGCGGGCATGTCGCTCAGATGGAGGATCCGCAGACCACGGCACGGGGCGTGCTGGCCCTGTGGGAGCGCACCGCCGCCGGTGACGGCGGCGGGGCCGGTGGTAGCGGCGCTGAGGTGGCGGTAGATCAAGCAACAACGGAGCGAGCCGAGGCGGGCGCGCCGCTACAGGCCGAGCACGGAGCTGTGGCAACCTCGTGGGCGTGAGTTCACCCGCTGTGGAGCCGGGCCGATCCAGCACGGGTCGGCGCAGCGGCGACCATGCATCTGGCGGCGCGCCCCGGCGCCGCCCGCCGCGTCCGATCGGTCGATCGACGCTGTGGGACAGCGACGGGCTACCGCCGGCCCGACCCGCGGACCGGCTCGCCGGGTACCGCGACCGTGCGTCCAGCGACGCACAGCCAGGTCCGGATCGTCCACGTCGACGGACCGCAGCGGCGGCGACATCAAGTCCGCCGGCGACATCCCGTCCGTCGGCGACATCCCGTCCGTCGGCGACGTCCCGCCCGTCCGCGCCCTCCCAGGCGCGGCGGACCCAGCAGAACGATGGTCCGGGTACTTCCCGGTCGGGTGGCTCGGGGCGCCCAGGTGGCTCGGGTCGCTCTGGTGGTCCCGACGGCGGGTGGGCGGCGAGATGGCGACTGATCGCGATTCCATTCCTGGTGCTGGTCAGCCTGGCGGTCGCCTACCAGTCCTTCGGCTCCCCATCACCGCCGACGTCGACGAGCGTGCCGGCCTCGACTTCTGGCGCTCGGCTGGCGCCGCCGGCCGGCGACGCCGTCACCGATCCCGCTCCGGACCCGACCCCGACGACGGTCACGGACATTTCTGGCAAGGTCGTGCTGACCACGCCCCAGCAGGCGGTGGCGGACCCCGCGATGAACAGCGCAGAGGGACACCTCGCCGCGACGATCGCGTCCGGCGCCCTGCCGACCGGCCCCGCCATCGTCGCCGCCGGCGGCGGCACCTGGCACACCGTGCCGGGCACCGGCCAGCCACACGGCACCGGATCCGAGACGCGCACCTACAGCATCGAGGTCGAGAACGGCCTGCAGTCGGCGGAGGCGGATCAGGCGTTCGCCACCGATGTCGACGCGACGCTGGCCGACCCGCGGTCGTGGATCGGTGGCGGCCAGGTGAGCCTGCAGCGGGTGGACACCGGTGACCCCAGCTTCCGCATCTCGCTGACCAGCCAGCTGACGATTCGATCGCCCGACCTGTGCGGCTGGGACGTCCCGCTGGAGGCATCTTGCTACAACGGCTGGGAGGGACGGGTGCTGATCAACGACGCTCGGTGGATGCGGGGCGCGATGTCCTACGGCACCGACGTCCGGTCCTACCGCGCTTATGCGGTGAACCACGAGGTCGGACATGCTCTCGGTTTCTCCCACCAGCCGTGCCCGGAGAACGGGGCGCCGGCGCCGGTGATGATGCAGCAGTCGTGGAGTACGTCGGACAACGACCTGAACCTGCTCGACCCGGGGACCATCCCCGCAGACGGCAAGGTGTGCGTGGCGAACCCGTACCCGTTCCCCGGCGTCACCCAGGCGCCGGCCACCTCGCCGTCAACCGCCGCGGGCTGACCGGGCGGGGAAGAACCACGGTCCGTCCGCCGTTCTCCGGTGAGGCAGACTGTGCCGCGTGTCTGAGGAGAATTCTATGACCCTGCCCCCGCTGGTCGAACCAGCCGATTCGTTGACCAAGGCCGAAGTGGAGCGGTACTCGCGCCACTTGATCATCCCCGACGTCGGGATGACCGGACAGAAGCGGCTCAAGAACGCCAAGGTGCTTGTCGTCGGAGCGGGCGGGCTCGGTTCGCCGGCGCTGCTGTACCTGGCCGCGGCCGGGGTCGGCACGCTGGGCATCCTGGATTTCGACTCGGTGGACGAGTCGAACCTGCAACGCCAGGTCATCCACGGCCAGTCCGACATCGGCAAGCCCAAAGCGCAGTCCGCGGCGGAATCCATCGCTGAGGTGAACCCGTATGTCGCGGTCAACCTGCACACCGAGCGACTGGATTCGGGCAACGCCCTGGAGATCTTCGCGCCGTACGACCTGATCCTGGACGGCACCGACAATTTCGCCACCAGGTACCTGGTCAACGACGCGTGCGTGCTGCTGGGCAAACCGTATGTCTGGGGATCCATCTACCGGTTCGAGGGCCAGGCCAGCGTGTTCTGGGCCGAGCCGACCGGGGGTGGGCGCGAGGGCGTGCAGTATCGCGACCTGTACCCCGAACCGCCGCCACCCGGCATGGTCCCCTCGTGCGCCGAGGGCGGGGTGCTGGGCGTGCTGTGCGCGTCGATCGGTTCGATCATGGTGACCGAGGCGATCAAGCTGATCACCGGTATCGGCGAGACGCTGCTGGGTCGGTTGATGGTCTATGACGCGCTGGAGATGACCTACCGGACCGTCAAGGTGCGCAAGGATCCGGCGGGCGAACCGATCACCGGGCTCATCGACTACGAGGCGTTCTGCGGCACCCTGTCCGACGACGCAGAGGCGGCCGCCAGCAACCACACCATCTCCGCTCGCGATCTCAAGGCGAAGATCGATGCCGGCGAGGACTTCCTCCTGGTCGACGTGCGCGAGCAGAACGAGTACGAGATCGTCTCGATCCCGGGCTCGGTGCTGATTCCCAAGGGCGACATCATCTCTGGCGAAGCGCTGGCCTCCCTCCCGCAGGACAAACCGCTGGTGCTGCACTGCAAGTCGGGTGCCCGATCCGCGGAGGCGTTGGCGGTGCTGCACAAGGCGGGCTTTTCCGACGCCGTTCATGTGGGCGGCGGGGTACTGGCGTGGGTGAAGCAGGTGGACCCGAGCCTGCCGAGCTACTGACCGATCGTCGGGCTTGCCGGTCGATCACCAACCGCGACACCTGGCCGCGCTCGCCGGTCCGACGACCCCGCCGGGGTAGCGTCGGGCGGTGACCCGTGGACCTGCGGCGCCGCCGCCAGCACACGTGTTGAGCGCGTTCGGCGTGCCGGCGGCCGACCCCGAGCTGCTGTCCGGGGCCAGGCCCCGTACCTGGCGGTGCGGGTCGACGGTGCTGCGCAACGTCGACGACCCGGCCGAAGCCTCGTGGCTGGCCGGCACCTTCGAGCAGCTGCAGATCACCGGCGTCCGATTGGCGCGCCCGGTGCGATCCTCCGACGGTCGGTGGGTGGTCTCTGGGTGGACCGCGCACCGGTTCGTGTCGGGCAGACCTGCCCCCCGCCACGACGAGATCATGCGCACAGCAGTTGCGGTGCACGCAGCTCTCGAACCGTTCCCGGAGCCACGCTTCCTTCGCGATCGCACCGATCTGCGCAGTTGGGCGAATCTTCTGGCCTGGGGCGAAGCGGAGGACGAGGGCCGGATCGGTTCCGGCCACGGCGCGCGGCTGTTCGCCGGGCTCGCCGTTGGCCGGCGGCCGGTCGATCTGCCGTCGCAAGTGGTGCACGGCGACCTCGCTCGCAATGTGCTGTTCGCGGGAGATGCCCCGCCTGCCGTGGTGGATTTCGCTCCCTTCTGGCGGCCCGCGGCCTGGGCCGCGGCGGTTGTCGCAGTGGACTCGCTCGCCTGGGGATCGGCTCCGATCGAGTTGCTCACCGACTGGTCGAAGCTGCCGGAATGGCCGCAGATGCTTCGGCGGGCGCTGCTGTTCCGATTGGCCATCACCCTCGCG
>JBBQJM010000406.1:0-3922 GCA_038325895.1 Mycobacteriales bacterium | reverse complement strand
GTTGATCGCGTGCAGGACGGGGGAGGCGTGCGGCTTGACCGCGACTCGGTCCAGGTTGGTCAGCTCGTGGAACCACAGGGCGACCATGATCTCGACCATCGAGGCCGACGACGCCTGGTGACCGCCGACCTTGATGCCGGTGCTGTTGGACCTGCCGCGGTTGGCCGCGTCGACAATCGCCGTGGCGATCCACCGGACCCGCCCTGCGATGCTGCGCAGCGGCGCGATCGCCGGATCGTCGTTCTCGCTCTCGATGGTGTTCAGCAGCGTCATCGGTTCATCCTCGTGGCCGGCCGGTCCAGGTTCAGAACATTCAGATCAGGCTCAAGGCCCAATCGTTGCCTTTCAACATCCTGGCAGACGCCCAGCAACATCTTGCCGGCAAGTTCGCGGTCGCCGGCAAGTTCGCGGTCAAGGTGCGGACAAGTTCGCCGGGGTCGCGGTGCACACCAGCCTGACCGGGGACCCACTCCTTGACGGGGGCCTGGTGCCGAACGGTGGAGACCGTGACCGGTGGGACCCACAGGTGATCCTGGCCGATGTGCTCACCGCGGAGGCCAAGGAGCTTGTCCGTTGACCTACTTCCCCGGCCGCTTCGGTCGGCTGGAACAGGCGAAGGACAAGGAGGCCTACCGGGCGCTGCGCTACCCGGTGCCGACCCGGCAGGTCCGGACCGATCATGCGCTCGACCTCATCACCGACAACGGCGGCCAGATCTGACGGGATCCGCGAGGCGAGAACACCGAGGGCGAAGGCGATGTCGGGCGCCCTACGGATTCCCGATCCGACCATTGCTGTTGGTTGGGCCTGGCAACACTCGTCTGTTGGTCGTCTTTGCCTTTTGTGGTCATCTGACTCGGCCTATCGCCGCTGTGCCGCGAGTCCGGTCGACTGCCAATTTGTTGCCGTCGACGGCCGCCCGGGCGGGCGAAATGGAGGCACGCCGCGAGGGCGTGAGATCGGTCAGGAAGCGAACCCATGAAGCTGTTCTTCGATGACCAGAACTTCGACGGGCAACTGCAGCGCAGCGTGGGCAAGGCCGACGCAGGCATGGCCAACGTCGGTGAGTGTCTGGCGATCGCGGCGCAGATCACCGGCGGCGACCGGGACAGCTGGTACCGGGCGTGGTCGGCATTCGGGTTGCGGCTCGTCGAGCAGGCGGACGCCGCGCTCGCCGCGGGTCATCGGGTCAGTGCCCGAGATGCGTACCTCCGGGCCACGGAGTACCTCCGGCAGGCGTTCTTCTTCCATCGGGAGAACCTGGACGGCGACGAGACTCGGCTGGCCTATGCCGCCAGCGTCGCCGCTTTCCGAAGGCCCTGCCGCTGCTGAACAACCGGGCAGAAGTGTTGACCGGCGTGCTGTCCGGATACTCGTTCACCCCCCGTCGGGGCGAGTGGCCCGCTGCCGACGCTGCTGCACATCGACAGGTACGACGGCGACGGGTACGACGGCACCGCCGAAGAGCTGTACGCCTCCGTGTACCCGGCTCTGGAGCGGGGCTATGCGTTCGCTGCGGTGGACGGACCCGGCCAGGGCGCGGTTCTGTACGAGCAACGGATCCCGATGCGCCCGGACTGGGAGAACGTCATACCGGGAATGGTGGACGCCCTGCTGAACCACCCGAGGTCGACCCGGAGCGGGTCATCCTCGTCGGCCGCTCCTCGGAGGAGTCATCGCGCCCCGCGGCGCGTCCGGGGAGCACCGCCTCGCCGCCCTGATCGTCGATCCCGGGCAGTACGACATTGGAGCTGCCGTCGAGTACCAGAACCGGGACGCCGCCCCGAAGATCAGCTCCCCACCTACGTCACGGACAACGAGACGGACCACATCTCCACCGGGCAGGGCCAAGTGCTCTATGACCACCTGGACTGCCCCAAGGAATTCCGCCTGTTCGCCCTCGCCGAGGGAGCCGAGGGGCACTGCGAAGGTATGGCCCCCACCGTTTTCTGGACCGCGGCCCTGAACTGGCTTGATGACCTACTCGCCAGGAGTTGACCTGTCAGCCGGCTCCGGGAGTGACACGCCACTCCACCGTCGATGAGCTTCCCGGTACGACGATCAACCGACCGACGCACCGGGAGGCTGCGGCCCCCGCTGCCGAAACCCAGGGCGAGGTGGCCGCCGACCCGGAATCCGCCGGCGAAGCACAGGTTTCGCTGCCGCCGCGGTAAACCAGCCAAACCTCAGCGGCGGGTTCCCGCGGCGCCGCCGCATCGTGCTCGGCTGTCAGCACGCCGCCGGGTGCCGCACCGGCGGAACAGCCAACCAGTACGGCATGCGCAGCGCCGGCGTTGGCGAGCCCTGCTGCGGAGAGCACAGCCCCGGACAGCAGTGATCACGGCAGCATCGCCGTGCTGGCGGGGGTCACCGCGTTGGCGGCCTCCGCCGGGTGGTTGGCGTTGCTGGCCGCCCGCCGCCGTGGGCACCGACGCCGCAGAACGGGGCGGCAGGCCGCACCCGCCAGGCTCGGTGCCGCCCGGACGGAACGTCGGTTGCGGGAGAAGGCAGGCACCGCCGATGCCGGCTGGCTCGATAGCGCGCTGCGGTGCCTGGCGGTCACCTTGTCCTCGCAACCCGCCGCCGACTTCCCCGACGTGGTCGCGGCGTATCTGGGGCCGCACCAGTTACGCCTGCAGCTGGCGGAGCCGACTCCCGCGCCGGCCCCGTTCAAGGCCGACGGCGACGAGTGGGTGCTGGCGGTGACGGCCGACCTGTCCGTCACCGACACGGCCGCCGCGGAGTGCATGGCCCCGCTCCCCACCCTGGCCAGCGTCGGGTCACGCGGTGATCAGACCGTGCTGCTGGACCTCGAGCGCGCGGGGGCGGTCTGCCTGCAGGGTGACCGCCTCGCCTGCCGGGATCTGATGAATCACCTCGTGCTGGAACTCGCCCACAACGGCTGGTCCGACGGGCTGGTGGTGTCCCTGGTGGGCTGGGGCAAAGCGCTGACGGTGCTGAACCCGGACCGGCTGGTGCACACGCCGTCGATCGCCGACGTCATCCGGGATCTGCGGGCACGGCTGGCCGAGACCCGGGACTCCGAGGCATCTTTGGGCACAACGGTGTTGGTCGGCCGGGTGGGTGACGTCGCCGGGGACAGCTGGATGCCGCAGGTGCTGCTCATCGACGCCACCGACGACGACGACCAGCAGATCGTGATGCTGCAGCAGATCCTGGGCGAGATGGCGCAGGGCGGGCGGGCCACGACCGCCGTGGTGATGACCGGGGCGCCGAGCGTCGGAGGGGTCGCGGAGATCACGGTGACCGCCGAGGGGGAGCTGAGGTTCCCCGAGTTGTGGGGCCCGGCCCGGCTCACCGCGGCCCGCCTCGGTGACATCGAGATCGGTGAATTGGCTCAGCTTTTCCATGTGGCAGAGAATGTGGACGAGCCCATCCCCGCGGCGGCGGAAGAGGAGTCCTGGGCGCAGGGGATGGACGCCTCCGGGGCCCTGCTCAATCCCGTCACCGCGCCCGATCCGCACCAGCTCACGGACTCGGGCACAGCCGAGAACGAGGCCGCGGCGGCGGCGGCGGCGGACTCCGGCGCCGACGACACCACCGGCGACGCAGCGCAGGCGTCGTCGGCGAGGGTCGTTCCGGTCCGGCCGATCTCAGCGGCCGCGGCGGCGCAGCTGGCGTCGGTTCTCGCGGCCGACCCGGACCTGGATGCCGACCTCGCGGAATGGGCGAGTCAGACGGTGCTCCGCCCCGGAGTCGGGGTTCTCGGACCCGTCGAAGTCCGCGCGGCCGGTATCGCCCCGCCGAACCGGGTGGCCCGGCTCAGCGAGGTGGTCACCTACCTGGCCCTGCACTCGGCAGGAGTGAGCGCCGACAAGTTCGTCACCGACCTGTGGCCCGCGCAGCGGCAACCCGCCGCCGGCACCCGCCGCCAATTGATCTTCGATGTGCGCAAGTGGAT
>JBBQJM010000405.1:0-3994 GCA_038325895.1 Mycobacteriales bacterium | reverse complement strand
GATTCGCTCGAGTGCTCGGCTGGTGCCGGGGTGCCGGGCTGTTGGCCCAGATCCCGGCTGCCCTAGCCGCCACCTTCCTTTTTGCCTACGGTGGCTTTTCGCTGGTGGGTTGGGTCAGCGTCGCCCTCTGCATGCTGACCGCGGGTCTGGCGTGGCTCATTCCGCCGGCAAGGCCCCCGGATGCGGACCGGAATCCCTCCGGGCCGCGGGCCGCGCCGACCGGGGCCGAGGGGGAATCCACGCGCCAGGTCACAGCACAGAACGATGAGCCCGACGGCTATCTGGCTGTACTCCGGGCGGGCATCGCCGAGGCGGCCGCACATCCAGCGGTCCGGGCAGCGGTGCTGGCCGTGGCGATGTTGACCGGTCTGGACGCCTTCGACGAATACTTCGCCTTGCTGGCCAGTGGCTGGGGCGTGCCCACGGCGATGGTCCCGATCGCGACGCTGGGCCTGCCGCTGGCCGGCGCTGTCGGCGCCGCGCTGGGCGGCTGGGCGAACCGGATGAGCACGGCGGCGCTGACCGTCGTGTTCGGCTGTGGCGTGGCGGCACTCGCTGCCGCGGCGGTGGCCGATCAACCAGCCGGACTGGTCGGGGTTGCACTCTTCTACGGGCTGTACCGGATGGTGCTGGTGGTCGCGGACACCCGACTGCAGGAGAGCATGACCGGATCGGCGCGTGCCACGGTGACGTCGATGGCCTCGCTGGGCAGCGAGGGGTCCGCGCTCGCGCTCTACGCAGCCTGGGCGATCGCCGGTCTTCCGCTGGTCGTCGTGCTGATCGCGATGGTTGGCGCTGGCTTGCCGCGCTGGCTTCGCGGCCGGATTCGGCAACCGGCCGTTCACCATCGGTAGCCACGGCGGGTGCGCCGGCCTACTGCGGGGCGGCTACCGTTGGTGCGTGTCGAAGATCATCACGGGCGAACCGGAAGACGCCGACAGTTCTCAGAGCACCGACGCCGAACTCGCCGCCTACCTCGTTCGAAGGGCAGGTGAGCTTGCGGCACGGATGAGGCTGGACGGCCTCATCGTCGCGCGCAAGACCAGCGTCAGCGACGTCGTTTCCGATGCGGACAACGCCGCCGAGGAAATGATCGTCGGCGTGCTCGCCTCGGCGCGCCCGGAGGACGGCATCATCGGGGAAGAGGGCGCCGTCGCGCCCGGCAAGCGAACCTGGGTGATCGATCCGGTGGACGGCACGTTCAACTTCGTCTCCGGACTACCGGCGTGGTGCTCGGCCATCGCGCTGCTCGACGGGGACTCGCTGGTGCTCGGCGCGGTGTACCAGGCGACCACCGACGAACTGTGGCTCGGTGGGCGCGATCACCCGACCGCCCTGAACGGCCAGCAACTGCCTGCGCTTCTCGACCGCCCGTTGAACGAGATCGCGATCTCCACCTACCTGCACCCCACCAGGGTCACCGATCTGAATCTGCGCGACGGGGTGCTGCGGTCGATCGCCGCGGCGGCCTCGGTGCGGATCATCGGGTCCGGCTCGGTGGAACTCGCCGCAGTCGCCGCCGGACGCCTGGGCGTCTGGTTGCACGCCGACACCCTGTCCTGGGATTGGCTGCCCGGCGCCGCGTTGGTCGAGCACGCCGGAGGCTGCACGGACGTGTTCGAGCACGGTGGCCATCGCTGGCATCTCGCCGGACCGCCGACCGCGGTGGCGCAGACGCGGGCGATGGTGATCGGGGAATGATGCCCGCGCCCCGGCCCGACCGCCGGGCAGCCAGGCCGACGGACTGACACCCGGAGCCGCCCGACGATGCACGACGACCGCCGGCTCACCGAGGGACGCCTCGGCCGGTTCCGCGCCGAGCGGCTCGAACCGGCACTGTACCGAGAACGGTTGCCGCTCACCGTGTCCGCCTGGGCCGTGCCGGGCGAGCCGGTCCCGTTCGCGGAGGCGGTCGCAGCCGCGTACGCGTCGATCATGCCCGGCATTGCCTGGGGTCCGCCGTGGGGAACGACATGGCTGCACATCACCGGAACGGTGCCGCCGGCATGGGTGGTGGTGCCGAGCGATGACGTCCGGGTTGAGGCAGTGGTCGATCTCGGGTTCGAGAAGGCGTCCCCGGGATTCCAGGCCGAAGGACTGGCCTACGACCTGCGCGGCAACCCACCGAAGACCATCGCGCCACGAAATTCGCACCTGCCGCTGGAACTGCTCACCGCCGGCGACCGCCTCTCCAGCGATGTCGGTTCCTGGGTCGATTCCTCTGTCGACTTTTATGTCGAGGCCGCGTCGAACCCGGACGTTGCGGCCGGCGCGTTCGCCCCGACACCGCTCGGCGACCGGGCCACAGCGGGCACGAAGCCGCTCTACCGGCTGGGCCGGGTGGACCTGGCGTTGCGCGATGTGGCCGTCTGGGAACTCCTGCGCGACGTCGAGGTGCTGGACGGGCTGATGCACGAACTGCCCCCCGACGGGCCGCGACGGGCGCTGATCCTTCGTGCCCTTGAACGGATGCTGGACGCGATGGATCCGGACGACGTGGCCGGGACCCGCCCCGGCCGGGCGGGCCGAACTGTCCGGGGTTCTTGCGTCGCCGGCGTCGGCCAGCGCACACCGTGTGGTGGCCGTCGGGCATGCGCACATCGACTCGGCGTGGCTCTGGCCGATCCGGGAGACCGTCCGGAAATGCGCGCGCACCTTCTCGAACGTGCTGTCCCTGATGGACGACAATCCCGATTTCGTCTTCGCCTGCTCGTCGGCGCAGCAATTCGACTGGATCAAGGAGAACTACCCGGCGCTGTTCGAGAGAATTCGGGCCAGGGTGAAATCCGGCCAATTCGTCCCGGTCGGCGGGATGTGGGTGGAATCGGACACCAACATGCCCGGCGGCGAGGCGATGGCCCGACAGTTCCTGATGGGCAAGAAGTCTTTCGCCGAGGAGTACGGAGTCGAGACCGAGGAAGTCTGGTTGCCGGACTCTTTCGGCTATTCCGGTGCACTCCCGCAGATCGCGGCCGCGGCGGGCGCGCGCTGGTTTCTCACCCAGAAGATTTCCTGGAACCAGACCAACCGGATGCCGCATCGCACCTTCCGGTGGCGGGGCATCGACGGGACCACGGTGTTCACGCATTTCCCGCCGGTCGACACCTACAACTCCGACCTGTCGGCCGGCGACTTGGCGCACGCCGAGAAGAACTACGCCGAGCACGGACTCGGGTCCATCTCGCTGGTGCCGTTCGGACACGGTGACGGCGGCGGCGGGCCGACCCGGGAGATGATCGCCAGGGGCCGTCGGGTGCGGTCCCTGGAAGGGTCGCCGACGCTGCGGTTCGGCAGCCCGCGGCAGTTCTTTCTCGACGCCGAGAGTGACTACCCCGATCCGCCGGTGTGGGTGGGGGAGATGTACCTGGAACTGCACCGCGGCACGTACACCTCGCAGTCCAGGACCAAACAGGGCAATCGCCGCAGCGAGCACCTGCTGCGGGAAGCGGAACTCTGGGCAACGACCGCGGCGGTGCGCTTCGGGGCGGGCTACCCGTACGACGAGTTGCAACGGTGGTGGCGCGTCGTGCTGCTGCTGCAATTCCACGACATCCTGCCGGGCAGCTCGATCGCGTGGGTGCACCGGGAGGCCGAGCGCCGGTACGCCGACGTCGCCAGGGACGTGCAGGCACTGATCGAGCAGAGCCTGCGCGACCTGGCCGGCGACGGCGAGCGGGTCATCGCGTTCAACGCCGGACCGTTCGAGCGGGACGGCGTCCCGGGTCTGGCCGCCGGCACGCTGGCGACGGACAGCGAGGTAGCGGACGTCACGGCCGGCGGCACGCTCGACACCGCCGACGCGACCGGCTTCGCGCTGGACAACGGCGTCCTCCGACTGCGGGTCGACGATCGCGGGCTGCTGACCTCGCTGATCGATCTGCAGACCGGCCGCGAGGTGATGCCGCCTGGCGCAGTCGGCAACCTGCTGCAGGTGCACCGGTACATCCCCAATCAATGGGACGCATGGGCCATCGACCGCCACTCCCGGCGCACC
>JBBQJM010000404.1:0-4000 GCA_038325895.1 Mycobacteriales bacterium | reverse complement strand
CACCGCGACCGCCGCGATGCGGCACTACGACGAGTTGACCCTGACCGATCACCTGCGCACCGCGCTGTCCTCCCGGTCGGTGATCGACCAGGCCATCGGCATCATCATCGGCATGCAGCGTTGCCCTGCGGAGACGGGGTTCGACGTGCTGCGCACGGTGTCCCAGAACCGGAACATCCCGCTGCGCGTCATCGCCGCCGACCTTGTCGCCAGGACCATCAACCCCGAACCATCCAACTGACACCAGCGGGCCGCGCAGCAGAATAAAGCACGGCGATGGATCTGGCACCGCTTGTGAAAACGTCGCGCTTGTCGGCTATGTTGGGTGCTGGTTGGATCTGCAGCCGCCCCCCATTTCGTTTGGGCGTGCGCGACCGACCTCTCGACTCCCTCTTGGGGGCAACCGACCGGGTTTCGTTCCGCCCGCAATGCGCGGAGGACGACGAACAATGCTGCCCCGACCCGGCCACGGCCCATCGACATTCCGGATAATGACGTACCGACCCCCGGCGATCACCGACCAACCGCACCCAGCGCAGCGCAAAGCGGCGGCGACCCTGGCATGGTGGCAAACCAGCGGCACGTCGGCGCTCCCAATGCTGCCGACCATTCCGGGCTCTCCTGGGTGACCGCGCCACCCGCCATCACCGGCCGGCAATCAAACGCGCCGGCTCACCGCGAGCGACCAATCCCACGCCGCCGGCAGGGTCACCCGGCGGCGCTCGGGAGAGGCGGGAGCAGCCACCAAAAGGCGGACCCGGCGGGTGTGGATGTTGCCCGCACCGCGGGTCCGATGACGCCTGGACCGTCCAAAGGCTTTGTCCAGCAAACATTCTCACCAGACTCGATCAGCTCTGAAGGAGCGCCATGACCACCACAGATTCACCCACCACGACCGGCCGGGTTCCGGTCGTCACCGACGTGCCCATCCCGGCAGGCGGGCCACGCCGGAGCACCCAGACCGATCAGGACGACGGGTCGTTCCGGTTGCCGCGGATTGCTGCCGTCGAGTCGATCGAGCAGTATTTCCGGTTCCTGAACCTGGTGCTGGATGTGAACCGGCACCTCGTCATGTGCTGGACGGGGCGAGCGGGTTTGCTGTCCGCGGCGGCTCGGGAGCAGATCGAGTCGGGTGGCCGGTCCATGCAGAGGCCGGGTCCGAGACTCGACGAGGACGACATCACCCAGGACACCGACGCGGTGCAGCAGGTCGCGCGCGAGCGGGTCGCACAGGCAACGCCGACCCAGACAGACCGCGCCCAGCAGCCGCATAGCGGCGTGAGGACAACGGAGCGCGGACGCCGGCTCACCACCCGGGGACGGCCTGCCACGGCACCATCGACGGGCTGATCGGACATCTCCTCGACATCGACATCACCGGATCACTGAGCACCAACCGCTGAGCAGTCCCACTTCGGTCGGCGTGTGTTCCCGCCTACTCCTCGCTCCGCGGTGCACCTGACCTGGCCAAGCCGGCGGTTGGTCCACGATTGCGACCTCCTCCTTCACGCGCTGCGCCCGGACCGGGGTAGCGCCGAGTTCAGAGACACGCTGACGAGGATCACGACTCACGGACCTTCCGTGCAGCGCACACCCCGTCCCATCCATGTCGAACCCGAGCAAGGACAATCATGACGAGAACACCGGCACCAGACCCCTCGGCAACGGAGCCGGGCAGTGGCCCGCCGCGCGGTGCACCGGCCGAGGTACAGCGGTCACGTCCAGCCGGCAGCCGCGACGGCTTAACGCAGCCACGCCTCTGTCTATGACCGGCGGACCGAGGTGTCGTCTTGCCTGACTGGATGTGAGGGCGCTGAACAGTGGCGGGCGGCGTCCGCTTTGGCGTCCACTCGGGCGGTGACCTCGGCCGCCTTGCCGGCCTGTTCCCGCCCGGTCGGGTCCCCTCGCGTCGGCCGGTCAGGCGCCGCCGCCGGCGGCGATGCACGCCACGCCCGCGAGGGGTGCCGTGATACCGGCCAGTTGCACCCGACGGAGGCGTTCACCGTGCAGTTGCCGGGCCAGCAGCACGGTGGCCGCCGGGTACAGCGAAGCGAGCACGGCGACGACGCTGAGGGCGCCGGTGCGGGTCGCCGCGGCGTAGGCCGCGTTCGCGCCCGCCTTGCTGGCACCGATGGCCGCTAGCAACGGCAGATCGGCACGCATCGCCGCGGACCGTCGACCGGTGACCATCAGACCGATCACGATGACAGCGATGCTGGACACGACACCCGCATGACCACCAGAGTCATTGGCACGCTGAACCGGGCACCCTGGGCCATGCGGACCGCCCACAGCCCGAATCCGGCCGCCGCGACCATCGCCAGCAGGATCGGCTTGACGCCGGCAGATGTAGAGGACCGCCGGAGCTGGGGGCCGCTGACGGCGATCACGCCAACGACGATCGCCCCGATCCCGACGAGTTGCGGCCAGGAAGGTAAGTTCCCCTTCGGCCAACCCGACGAACACGGGCATCACGATGCCGGTCGCCGTGATCGGAGCCACCACGCCCATGTCACCGCAGTCACCGATTCCCCGTAGGCGACGTACACCCACCCGTCGGGCACCGTCAACGCTGCGCGTTGTGGTGCGCGACCTCCGCACCTTGCGGAGGCGGGATCGAGCGGCGCAGCACCACCGCGCCGCTGGCCAGGTCGATACCGGCAAGTGTGTGCCGCGCATCAGCGGTTCGGCGACCACGAAACACCAACCCGGTCCGGGTCGTAGCCAGCAGTCCCGGTATCCCGAGCGGGTCGATATCCCCGCACGGCAGGTCCGAACCGGGCATCGGCTGACCCAACGACACCGACCACACCACCTACCCATTCGCGGGAGGACAGGGCATAAACGGTGTCGTTCTCCGTGGCGGCGATCACTTGGTTCCCGATCACCAGGGTTGCCCGTACACCGCTCCGTCCAGCTCGGCATGCCCAGACCACTGCCGAGGAGACATCTGCTGGGCAACACCGGACCGCGCGTTGTGGTGATGGTTGGTCGACCAATCGGCGGGACCGACCACGGCCGGAGGAGACGCGTCGGGCCGGGGCTGCCCGTCGGGGGCGGTCCGGCGACCAACAACCCACCACGGTCACCAGCATCAGCGCACCAGTGAGCGCCGCTGCCCGGCGCACAGTAGGTCTGCCAGCAGCATTGTCAGTGTGGACGGTCCTGCAATGCCGGGGCTTGCGTGCCGGATCCGTAACGGGATGAGTGTGTCTACCGGGAGGCCGTGACCTCTGCGCCGGACTTGCGTGGCGATACCTGGGGACGGACCACCCGCCGCAGCGACTGCGAAGCCATCGCCGCGTCACGGCCGTCCCAGCCGGTGCAATCGCCGTGACGCGGTTCGTGACGCGAAATGCTGATGGGCGATGCGGCTGGAGGGGACTGAAGAGCGTATTCTTGTGACTGTAGAGGCTGGTGGAGGCCCCAGTATCGAACATGCATAACTTACGGATCAGAAGGTTGGGGGTTCGAATCCCTCCGGGCGCGCTCCCCAGATCCGTTGCGCCGCAGCCGTTTCAGCTGTTCCGTGTGATCTTGGCGCAAGATCGCATCCCATTAACCATCCCATTGAGTCCGGCCGTTGACCCCTGCTGACTCCGGTCGGCGTGTCGATCGTGGTTCGTACGGTTGCGCTCATGAGAGATGCGCATGGTGGCGGGTCGTTGCGGCAGCGACGTCCGGGGGTGTGGGAGGTGCGGGTCGCGGTCGGCCCGGACCCGTCAGCGGCCGTTCGCGGTACCGGTCGTTGACCGTGCACGGGGACCGCGAGTCGGCGCAGGCGGCCAGGGAGCGGTGGGCCGCGAAGGCCGAGTTGGTGCGGTCATCCGGGCGGACTCGGCCGGGCATCACCCTCGCCCACCTCCTTCGGGCCGACCACGGATGGCGGCCATCAACAGTGGCCGGGTACCGGTCGGTGGCCCGGTTCCTGACCCAGGACCCGGTCGGGAAGCGGCGGGCCGTGGACCTCACCCCGAAAGTGCTGACCGCCGCCTGCGCC
>JBBQJM010000403.1:0-4013 GCA_038325895.1 Mycobacteriales bacterium | reverse complement strand
GCTACGGCTTGGCCGACACGGGTGTGCACGGACCTCCACCAGTGGTCGAGGGCGGGCCGTAGGAACGACTGCTGTCCGCATGTCCGGGGCCGCTCCCATCCTTGGCTATGAGAGTGTTCCAGGTGGTGCGTCCTGCGTCAGGTGAAGGCCCAAGACCAGGAAACGACCGAGGATATTCTGACCAAAGCGGTGCTCGGTCAGGGTAGGGGACCGTGTTCAACGGTTTGACCAGCACATTATGTGGGCCCCGTGGGACTCGAACCCACAACCCGCGGATTAAAAGTCCGCTGCTCTGCCAATTGAGCTAGAGGCCCTCGAGCACGTCCCATCGGTCCCCGGGAGGGCCCCGGACGCGACGCGAGCCTACCGGCTCGCTTGGATGGTGCTGACACCAGCGAGGGGATTTGGCCATGACGCCGGTAGATGACGGACGCGACAGCGACGAGACGCAGGTCGTTCGGCCGCCGCACGACCCGCCGACCGATCGGGCCTGGGGGGCCGTCGACGACCCCACCCAGGATCCAGCGGCCGGCCCGGATGCGCCGGACCAGGACCAGCCGTCGGGATCCGACCGCCCGGCAGGGACGGAGTCGTCGTCCGGATTGTCCGACGACGAGGCACCCAGCCAAATGATCGTCGTGGTGGACCCGGACGACGACCTGCCCGTCCCCGCAACGGGCTCGGCCGAGGCCACGTCCGGCAACGAAAAGCCCAAACCGCCGGAACCCGCGCTCGAAGTGACCGGGCTCACCCTGGAGACCAAGCGCGGCACGCTCTTCCACGACATCAGCCTGACGGTCCGCCCGGCCTCGCTGGCGGCGATCGTGGGTCCGTCGGGAACCGGCAGGTCCAGCCTGTTGCTGGCCTTGACCGGCCGGATGGGCATCACCGCGGGCATGTTGGCCGTCGCCGGCCGCAAGCTTGCCGACAGTGCCAGTGAGATCAGGGCGTTGACGTCGGTGGCGCGGATCGGCAACACCATCGGACCCGAACCGGCGCTGACGATCAACGAGTCCGTGGACGAGAGTTGCCTGCTGGACAACGTCAACATGGCGGAAGGCAGGCTGCGGTTCGCCGAGGCGTGCACGGCGCTCGACCTCACCGTTGAGCCGTCCCTGCTGATCGGTGACGTCGGCGGGGAACGGGCGACCCTGCTCGCCGTTGCGCTGGCCTGCGTGCGGATCAGCGCGGTGATCGTGGTCGACGACATCGATCGGGGGGTCGACACGCCGACGCAGCACCGGATCGTGGCGGCCCTCGATCGGTTGACGAAAATGACCAAGACGGGTCCCGCCATCGTCGTCAGCACCGCCGATCGTGGGCCGGTGTCCGATGTGCCGGTGATCATCGAGCTGCCGCCCCGGGTTGTGAAGTCCGACGTGCCGAATTGGCCCATCCCCTACCGCACCCAGACGCCGCCGGTGGGCGGGACGCCGATCGCGGAGTTGCCGCCAGGGATCTCGGATGCTCGCACCACGGGGATTCCGGTGGTGCCGGACCCACCCACCACGGTGATCCCGGTGGTCCCGGAGGCCGACGCTGGCCAATCCAATCCCGAGTCCAATCCCGAGCCCTATCCCGAACCCGAACCCGAACGCGAACCCGGACCAGCCCCGGCCGCCCCGCCCCCGGGCGGTCCGTTCGCACCGCCGTCCGCCGGGCCTGGTCCGCTCAGCCCGCCATCGCCGGTCGATCCGGACGCCCCGCCACCCGTCGACCCAGCTGCCCCCGAGGACGCCCGATGATCAACACGTTCCGCCTGGCCGGCTATGAACTCCGGCGGTTCAAGGGACCCCTGCCGATCCTGGCGCTGCTGTTCCTGGTGCTGGTCCCGCTGCTGTACGGGGCGCTGTACCTCTGGTCGACTTGGGCCCCGTACGGCAAGCTCGACCAGGTCCCGGTGGCGGTGGTCAACCTCGACCAGCCGGTCACCACGGAGGAGGGCAAGACGATCGACGCGGGCAACCGGCTGGTCAGCGAACTGGAGGCCGATCCGATCTTCGATTGGCAGTTCGTCGACGCCGACCAGGCCCAGGCAGGTTTGGCCGACGGCACCTACAAACTGACGGTCGTCATCCCGCCCGAATTCTCCGCGAACCTGGCCAGCGGATCCAGTGAAGATCCGCAGCGCGCGATCATCTACCTGCAGCGTGACGACGCCAACGGGTACGTCACGGGGCTACTGACCACCTCGGTGCAAAGACAGCTCGAGTCCGCCATCAACCATGCCGCGATCGGCGCCTATTTCGACACCGTGTTCGCCAACCTGGAAACCGTCCGTGCCGACATCACCACCGCAGCGGACCAGGCGACACAACTGGCCGCCGGGACCGCGGCGTCCCTGAAGGGCGCAACGGACCTGTCCACCGCGGTGACCACCGCCGCCGACGGGGCCACCCAACTGGTCAGTGGCCTGGCCGACGACAAGGCCTCCTCAACCCAGTTGGTCACCGACGCCACCAGCGCGAAGACCTCCTCGACCGAGTTGGTCACCGGCCTGAACACGCTGGACAGCGCGTCGGGGACCGTGTCATCGGACGCCGAACAGGTCGCGTCCAATGCCCAGGATGTCGCGTCGAACCTGGTGCCCTTCCTCAACACGGTGGTCCCCGTGCTGCCCCAGGTGAGTCCCGCCGCGACTCAGATAAGCGAAGCCGCCAGCACGATGACAGGCCTCGTTTCCGATCTGAATGGCGAACTCAATCGCGCCATCGCCGCGGCGGACCCAAATAATGAGCCGCTCGTCCAAGCGCTCAATGACATGAACACGACCGGTGCGGCCATGGCCCAGGCCGCCGGGCAGGCGAACCAGGCGGCGGGCACGGTCATCTCGATCGGCACCACCATCGACTCGGCGGGCGGGGATCCCTCCGGCGCCTCGACCCAGCTCACCCAACTCGCCGACGGAGCACAGACGGTTTCCACCGGTGTCGGCACGCTCAGCAGCGGCATCAGCACCGCGGCATCACAAGCCAGCACCGTGGACTCGTCGATCGACAGCTTGGTCAGCGAGGCCACTACCCTGGACACCACGATCGGCACCCAGCAGGCGGGTGCGCAAGCGCTCAGTGACGGTCTGACCACGGCGTCGACCGGGTCGACCGCGCTGGTCGACGGCCTCACCCTAAACAACGACGGGGCGACGCAGTTGGCCACCGAGCTCACCGACAGCGCAGGCCGTGTTCCGGCGCTCACCCAGGATCAGCGTGATTCCGCCGCGCAGGTGCTGGCGTCGCCGGCGGACGTGCAGCTCACCATCGACAACCCGGCGGTGTACTACGGGCGCGGGCTGGCACCGTTCTTCTTCAGCATCGCGATCTGGGTGTTCGGCATCGCGGTGTTCCTGGTGATGCGCCCGATCTCCAACCGTGCGCTCGCCGGCCGGGCCTCGTCCGCCCGGGTCACCGTGGCCGGCTGGTTGCCGATCGTCGGCATGGCCGCGCTCGGCTCGCTGATCATGCTGGGCGTGGTGTGGATCGGGCTGGGCCTCGACCCGGTCAACGCCGGCGGGTCGGTGGCGGTCGTGCTGCTGGCCGCCGCGGCCTTCACCGCCATCGCACATCTACTCCGGACCTGGCTGGGGATGATCGGCACCGCGATCATGCTGGTGTTGCTGATGGTGCAGCTGACCTGCGCCGGAGGCCTCTACCCGGTCGATGTGATGCCCGCGCCGTTCCGCGCCATCCACAACTTCATACCGATGACGTACCTGATCGACGGGCTGCGGATCACCATCTCCGGCGGGCCCACCGACCACCTGTGGCGGGATGTCGGGATACTCGCGGGCTTTGCCGTCGTCGCGGTCGCGGTGTGCATGTTCGTGGTGCACCGGCGCCGGCGGTTCCGGATGTCCACCCTGTACCCCGCGCTGGGGTAGGGCCCCGGCGATCGGACTGGCGGATCAATCACCCGCACCCGTGCGATGTCCCGGCGTCCCTCACTCGGCGCCACTTTTCCAGACTGGACGCCGTCTTGTTCCGGCGCCGAGTTCTCGAAACCGGCGCCGAGACAGG
>JBBQJM010000402.1:0-4014 GCA_038325895.1 Mycobacteriales bacterium | reverse complement strand
CGTGCTCCTTCATGCCCTGGGTGCAAGTGAGATCAACAGCCCGGACAATCGACGACCGGAGGCCCACCCAACGTGAACCTCCGGTCGTCGTGGTGTCCGGATGAAACTACTGGACCTTGTAGATCCAGATCAGCGAGGATGACAGCTCGCCGGTGGCGTCCCACTTGTACTGCCGGGCAAGGCCGAGGCCGTCGTAGTTCTTGACGTAGTTGATCAGGCCCGCGCGATCGGTGATGCCCGAGTCGATGCCGGTGAGCATGATCGTGGTCAGGTCGTAGCCCTCGGTGGAGTACACGCCCGGTGCGGCGCCGTTGAGGTCCTGGTACTCCGTGGCGTAGGCGTCCGGTGCCGGGCCGCAGGGGCAGGACAGGACGGCGTCCTTGGACGACGAGCCCGCCTGATCGACGAACTGCGGGTCGTTCGTACCATCGGCGGAAACGAACGCCGCGGTGACCCCGCCGTCACGCAGCTGCTGGACGAGCGGCGCACCCTCGGAGTAGTAGCCAGCGTAGAAGACGGCATCCGGTGACTGTCCCTTGACCAGCTGCACAGTGGCGGAGAAGTCCTTGTCGCCCTTCTTCACCTTGGCCGCGCAATTGGAGTCCGCGGCGGAGCCCAGGGTGGTGGTCACCACCTCAGCCAGTCCCACGCCGTAGTCGGTGTTGTCCTGGACGACGCAGACCTTCTTGAAGCCGAGTGTCTTGGTCAGGTAATTCGCGACGGCAGGGCCCTGAACGCCATCGTTGGCGAGTCCGCGGAAGAAGTTGGTCCAGCCGTTGGTGGTCAGTGCCACGTTGGTCGCGGAAGCGGTCAGTGACAGCAGACCCGCCTGGAAGAAGATCGTGCCGGTGGCCTTGGTCTCGCCGGAGAAGGCCGGACCGAGCAGGCCGATGATGTTGGGATCGCCGACGATCTGCGGGGCGACCTGGGTGGCCTTCTGCGCATCACCCTCGGTGTCGAATTCCTTCAGGACCACCTGGCAGTTCGCGTTGGCCTTGTTGTGCTGGTCGATCGCGACCTTGGCGCCGTCGAGGATGTTGATGCCGAGGGCAGAGTCGGCCCCGGTGAGGGCGCCGGCCATGGCAATGGTGGTGGTCGCCGGGCAGGTGGCGCTGCCGTTGCCCTTCGCGCTGACCGGGGTCCCGGCCGCCGCGACGGGCACCTCGTTGCCATCGACATCGATCTGCACCTGAGCCTTGATGGCGAGGGCGCCGGAGGCCGACCCGCTTTCCGAACCGCTGGCCGCCGCACTGGTCGAACTCGAACTGCTGCTGTCCGTCTTGGAACCGCAGGCCGCCAACGTCACGGCGGCGATGGCCACCAGGACGACGGCGGATCGCATCGAACGTCGATGCACAAGCCACCTCCGAAGATTCTGTTCACCGGACGTACCGCCGGTGCGTCGACGACGCCGACAGGCGGGAACCTATCCCACGAATGGCGCGACCCGTTGCATCGCCTTGCGCTCGTAACCAAAATGCGACGCGCAGATAACACCAGCGCCATCTCTGCGGTCGGACAGATCGGGTTCACCCAACCTGACCTGCGCAGACGCATCCAAGACAACGGAGCGTCACGGAATGTCTTCTTTAGTGACCGCCGAATCCATTGCCTGGGCAAGCGTCTGCCTCGATTATCCAGGCGAAGCCGTCGGTGGGCGATCAATCGTCCTGACGACGCCGAGTGCCATCGGCAAGATTTCAGGCTTTCGGGGAGCACCATAATTGACTGAAGGGCGCCTCTTGTCGGCCGTCAGCTCTTCGCGGACAGGCTCTCCAGCACGGCACTGGCAACGACCTGCATCGAAGTGCGCCGGTCCATGGCGGTGCGCTGAATCCAGCGGAACGCCTCCGGTTCGGTCATCTTCTGGTGCGTCATCAGCAGGCCCTTGGCGCGGTCGATGACCTTGCGCGCCTCCAGCCGCTGGGTCACGTCGGCCACCTCGGCGCGCAGCGCGGCGGTCTCCGCGTAGCGCGCCACGGCCAGCTCGATGGCTGGCAGCAGGTCGGCTTTCGAGAACGGCTTCACCAGGTAGGCCATCGCGCCCGCGTCGCGGGCCCGCTCGACCAGTTCTCGTTGCGAGAACGCCGTCAGGATCACCACCGGTGCGATCTGCTCGCCGACGATCTCCGCCGCCGCCTCGATGCCGTCCTTCTTGGGCATCTTCACGTCCAGGATCACCAAGTCGGGACGCAGCTCCAGCGCCAACGCCACGGCCTGCTCACCATCGGCGGCCTCTCCGACGACGTCAAAGCCCTCCTCGGCGAGCATCTCGGCCAGGTCCAGTCTGATCAACGCTTCGTCCTCGGCGATGAGCACGCGTCGCGGAGCGGTCATCGGCCACCTCCCCAACTTGACGGCCGCGGATCGGCCTAATCCGGCGCCAGACTAACGGTGGTTTGTGACCCGCACGCTACGTCACCTGTGCGGCGGAATGTGATGTTGATTCAAGAAACTCACCGCAACCGACATCGTTGTCGGGCGTCTGAGGATGGGCCGCTGTCAGGGTTCTCACCCGGCGTCCCTTTCGCCGTATTTGCCCATGTCCCGGCACAGCTACGCGCTTTGTCACGGGCTGACTCCAGCCGCCGGTGAGGATCGTCGGCGGCTGCGATACTGGCAGTTCCTCGCCCCCGTATCCCAATTGGCAGAGGAAGCGGACTCAAAACCCGCACAGTGTGAGTTCGAGTCTCACCGGGGGCACGCTGGCAGGCACACCTCTCACAGGACTGAGTCAGTCGTAGGGCGAACGCAGGTCGGGGAACATCGGGAAGTGCCGCACGTTCCGCGTGAGCAGTCGCGCTCGAGGCCGCGGCGGTGGCCGAAATGGCAAGGTCGGCGCTGTCGATGCCACGGTGACTCGGCACATAGTTCCGACCGAACGCGCCGGCCCGCCGCGCCACGGTCGCGGTCACTACCGGGCCAGCCGGGAACCGGATCGCGGAGTCTCGACCCAGTCGGCGGAGTCGATGTCGCGTTCCGCCCAGCAACCCTTCGCCTGACGCATGGCCGCGAGGTCGTCATCGGTAGAACATGCTGCGCCGTAGGCGATCTCGATGGCATCACGGATCAAAGCCGATAGTGACCGCCCCGTGCGGGTGGACAGCGCGTCCAGCAGTTGCCGCTCTGCAGCAGTGAGTGAGATCTGGGTGCGCTGCTTGATGTAGGGGCTACATCACTGGTGTCGGGCCAGGCTTGCCTGTCCGTCGGCCGTGGCCGCCGCGTCGGTCTGCACCCTTTCCGACGCCCTTTGCGACGCTGTTGCCAATCGCGCCGGTGCGGTGACTGAGGCGCGCTGCGCCAAGCCGAACCGCAGCGCGGACGCCGCTTCGGCGACCGCCTCCCGGCAGCGCGAGGACAATCCGATCATGTTGGCGAACCCGTGAATCAGGTCCGGATGGCGGCGCAGCACCACCGACACCCCGGCCTCAACGAGCCGGTGCGCGTACATCTCGCCCTCGTCGCGCAGCGGGTCGAAACCCGCAGTGGCGAGGTAGGTCGGTGGCAATCCGGAGAGATCGTCGGCCAGCAGGGTTGACGCCCGGGCGTCACCGCGGTCGGCCCGTGAAGGGAAGTAGTGGTCCATGGCCCACTCGATATCCGCCTCGGTCAGGAAGAATCCCCTGCCGAACTGCTCGCGGGAGCGAGCGAGATTGACCGCGTCACACGGCGGGTAGAGCAGCAACAGGAACGCCGGGGTCGGCTCGCCGGCGCGGGCGGTCAGGTAGGCAGTCACCGCGGACAGATTGGCCCCCGCGCTGTCCCCGCCCATCGCTATCGCGGCCGGATCGGCACCCAGCTCGCTCGCGTGGGTACGAGCGAACCGGAACGCGGTCAGCGCGTCGTCGACGGCCGCCGGAAACGGGTTTTCCGGAGCGAGCCGGTAGTCGATGGACAGCACCCGGACGTCCGCGCGCAACGCCAAGTACCGGCAGAGTGCTTCGTGGGTGTTCAGGCTCCCGGTGACCCAGGACCCACCGTGCAGGAAGACCAGCAACGGCGAACCGGTCGGAA
>JBBQJM010000401.1:0-4014 GCA_038325895.1 Mycobacteriales bacterium | reverse complement strand
GCCGAGCGGCTCCGCACGGTGATCTACGGACCGCTCGCCGCGGCCCCCACCTCGCTGCTGCCCACGCTGGACGCCTACCTCGGGTCCGGGGGCGCCCTGGAGCCGGCGGCCAGGCGATTGTTCGTGCACCCCAACACCGTTCGCTACCGGCTCCGGCGGATCACCGAGCTGACCGGACGTGATCCCACCGAGCCCCGCGACCTGCTGATCCTGCAGACCGCGGTGATCCTCGGACGCCTCAGTTCCGCCACCTCGACGGCGTGATCGGGCGACGAGCCGGCGGGTCCGTTTCTGAAGATCGTTTGGCTCTTCCCGATGGGTCAATTGTAGGATCCCTACAAATCATTCGTCAGGACTTGGTGTCGTTCAACACGCGCACCAGTGCTGCGATCGTGTTTGGCTTGTCCAGTGCTGGCCATCGTCGCTCCGGGTCAAGGAGCTCAGAAGCCAGGGATGCTCGCTCCCTGGCTGGAACTGGACGGCGTCCGGGATCAGGCGGCGGCGATGTCGGATCGGGCCCACCTGGATCTGATCGCGCTGGGCACCACCGCCGGCGCCGACGAGATCAAGGACACCGCCGTCACCCAGCCGCTGGTGGTCGCGACCGCGCTGCTCGCCGCGGGGCAGCTCACTCTGCCGCCGGGAGCCGCGGTGGGCGGACACTCCGTGGGGGAGCTCACCGCCGCCGCGCTGGCCGGAGTGCTACCGGCGCTCGACGCGGTCGACCTCGCCGCCGTGCGCGGCCAGGCGATGAGCGCGGCCTGCGCGCTCACCCCGACCGGGATGTCGGCCATCATGGGCGGTGACGTGGCGACCGTGCTCAGCACGCTGGCCGAGCTGGACCTGGTGGGTGCCAACGTCAATGGCGGCGGTCAGATCGTCGCGGCCGGCAGCGCGAGTGCCCTTGCGGCGCTGGCCGCTGAACCGCCGGCCGGCACCAGGGTGATCGCGTTACCGGTCGCCGGTGCGTTCCACACCTCGTACATGGCCAGCGCGGAGGCGACCGTCGCCGCACACGTCAGGTCGATCCACCCCGCCGACCCGCAGCGCCCGTTGCTGACCAACTCCGACGGTTCGGTGATCGGCGGCCCCGGGTCAGGCGCCACCTACCTGCAGCTGTTGTTCGCCCAGGTCACCCGGCCGGTGCGCTGGGACCTGTGCATGGCCACCCTGGCGCACATGGGCGTCACCGGCGTGCTGGAACTGCCGCCCGCCGGCACCCTGGTCGGACTGATCAAACGCGAGCTGAAGGGCGTGGCGACGTTGGCGCTGAAGACTCCGCAGGATCTGGACGCCGTCACCGGCTTCTTCGCCGAGCACGCCGGAGTGCACCGGTGAGCCCGACGAAGATCACCCGACCCGTTGGATCCGCAGGCTCCAGGATCTCCGGTCTCGGTCATTTCCGGCCGGACACCGTCGTCACCAACGACGATCTGGGGCAGATCATGGACACCAACGACGAGTGGATCCGCTCCAGGGTCGGCATCGCCGAACGCCGCTTCGCCGGCGAGGACGACACGGTGATCTCAATGGGCGCGCGGGCCTCCGCCAAGGCCATCGCCGAGGCCGGGATCTCCCCTACCGACATCGACACGGTGATCGTCGCGACCTGCACCCTGGAGAGTCCGGTCCCGCACGCCGCCACCCAGATCGCCGGTGCCCTCGGCATCCACGCCCCCGGCTCGTTCGACATCAACGCGGCCTGCGCCGGCTTCTGTTACGGGGTCGCCGCGGCCGACCAGGCGATCCGCGCGGGCAGCTCTTCGACGGTGCTCGTGGTCGGCTCCGAGCGGCTCACCGCCTGGACCGATCCGAAGGACCGCGCGACGGCCATCATCTTCGCCGACGGGGCCGGAGCGGTGGTCATCACCGGGTCGGACGAATCGGAGATCGGCCCGGTTGTCTGGGGCAGCGACGAGACGCACATCGACGCGATCCGTATCGAAGGCCGAAATGGCACTTTCTTCCAGGAAGGCCAGACGGTGTTCCGCTGGGCGACCACGAGAATCGGGCTGGTGGCCATCCGCGCGGCGCAGGCGGCCGGCGTCGACCTCGCCGACGTCGACGCGCTGGTCACTCACCAGGCCAATCTGCGGATCATCGACGCCATCGCCAAGAAGGTCATCGCGGCGGGCGCCCGGCCGGACATCAAGGTGGCCAGGGACATCGTGACGTCCGGCAACACCTCGTCGGCCTCGATCCCACTCGCGCTCGACCGGATGCGGGCGGCGGGCGAGGTGTCGTCAGGGGACGTCGTGCTGTCCGTTGCCTTCGGCGCCGGCCTGACGTATGCGGGCCAGGTGTTCTTGTGTCCCTGAACCGAGCGCGCGCGTCGAGGTTGCCCTGAGCGTCCACGCCGTACCCGTGCGGCAGAATGCGCCGGGAACAACTCCCGCCGCCTCCGATACCGGAGCGGCATGTCACCCCCGAAAGGAAACATCGTGAGCAACGAGGACATCATCGCCGGACTCGGCGAGATCGTCGAAGAGGTGGCGGGCGTCGCCGCCGCCGACGTCACCCCCGAGAAGTCCTTCACCGACGACCTCGACATCGATTCGCTCTCGATGGTGGAGATCGCGGTGCAGGCCGAGGACAAGTTCGGTGTGAAGATTCCGGACGACGAGCTGGCGAACCTCAAGACCGTTGGTGACGCCGTCGCGTACATCGAGGCCAACAAGGCATGAGCACTCGCCCTGACGTCGTCGTCACCGGTATCGGCGCCACCACTCCCATCGGTGGCACGGCCCCGGAGACATGGCAGGCCATGCTGGACGGCCGGATCGGCGTCGTGGCGAACAACGAACCGTGGGTCGAGGCCAACGACCTCCCGGTCCGGATCTACGCCCCACTCGTCGTCGACCCGCTCACCGTGCTTTCCAGGGTGGAAGCCCGGCGATTGGATCGCTGTCAGCAGGTGGCGCTGGTCGCGGCTCGGGAGGCGTGGGCCGACGCCGGCGAGCCCGAGCTCGACCCGGAAAGGCTCGGGGTCATCGTCGGCACCGGCATCGGGGGCGCGTTGACCCTGCTGGGTCAGGATGACGTGCTGGAAACGGTCGGCATCCGTAAGGTCGCGGTGCTGACCATCCCGATGCTGATGCCCAACGGCCCAGCAGCCGCGGTCGGGCTCTGGGCGAGGGCCCGCGGCGGCGTGCACGCGCCGGTGTCGGCCTGCGCGTCCGGCGCCGAGGGGATCGCCTGGGCGTACAAGATGATCCAGGACGGCGAAATCGACATCGCCATCGCCGGCGGCGCGGAGGCGTGTATTCATCCGCTGCCGATCGCCGGCTTCGCCCAGATGCGGGCGATGAGCACCAGGAACCACGACCCGCGGGGCGCTTCGCGGCCGTTCGACATCGAACGCGACGGTTTCGTGCTCGGTGAGGGCGCCGGGATCATGGTGCTGGAACGCGCGGATCACGCCCGCGCCCGTGGCGCCAAGATCTATGGCCGGCTGGCCGGTATCGGGATGTCCAACGACGCGTTCCACATCACCGCCCCCGAGCCGGACGGCGAGGGCTCGGCCCGGGCGATCGCCAAGGCCCTGAAGTCCGCCGATCTGACCAAGGCCGACATCGGGCACGTCAACGCCCACGCCACCTCGACGCCGGTCGGCGACCTGGCGGAGTCCAACACCATCCTGCGGGCCATCGGCGACCACCCGGTCGTCACCGCCACCAAGTCGATGACCGGTCACATGCTCGGCGCCGCCGGCGCCGTGGAGGGCATCGCCACCCTGCTGGCGATCCGGGACGGGGTCGTCCCGGGCACGCGCAATCTCAACAAACTCGATCCCGAGATCAAGGTCGATGTCGCGGCAGACAACCGTGAGGTGGACCTGACCGCCACCGTCAACGACTCCTTCGGATTCGGTGGACACAACGTCGCACTGGTGTTCAGCAAGGTGTGATCAGCAAGGCGTAATCGGTTGCCCGCGCCGCGGTGTACGCCAGCCACCCGGCCGGACCAAGCCGGGTCGGTGCGTCCGCTCCGGCACCCCCAGCACCTCCTCGTTAC
>JBBQJM010000400.1:0-4049 GCA_038325895.1 Mycobacteriales bacterium | reverse complement strand
CTTCCAGGACGCGCTGCAGGTTCTCGATGTCGCTGAACGAGTGCGCCGCTTCCTCGATCAATGACGGGTCCAGCGGTCGGAGACCGTCGGACAGCGTCCGGGACAGCCCCTTGGGGTCCAGGTGCTTGGCCAGCTGCGGCCGCCGCAGCGTCAGGATGAGGGTGAGGAGTTGCTCGAAGCGCTCGATCCCGAGGCCGAACAGGCGGGCGTCGACGGCGGTCCGGTGATCACCCGGCTTGTCGGTGATGCGGTCCGCGCCGATCTGTTCGCCCAGTTGACGACGGGTCAGCGGGCGGTCGTCCGGTCCCAGCAGGGAGAAATCCCGGCCGACCTGACCGTCCGCCACGAAGTACCACCGGGTCACCCGATCCGTCTGACGCTGAGCGCGCAGCCCGACGCCCACCGTGACCATCTCCGCGGCGGATTCGTCGCCCGGCCCCGGGTCGTGGCGGAACTCCATCCAGACGTAGGCGTAGGTCGAATCCTGGCCCCGGTAGAGCAGGTTGGACCGCATCGTCCGCTCCTCGCCGGCGAACGGGTTGAGCCGGCGCGGCTCGATGCGGCCGTCGAAGAGAAAAGGAAACAGCACCTCCAGCGCCTTGGTCTTGCCCGAGCCGTTCGGTCCGCGGAGCACCAACCGCCCGTCGGCGAAGACGAACTCCTCGTCCCGGTAGTCCCAGAGGTTCACCACACCGCACCGTGACGGCCGGAACCGGGCGGCGTCGCCCAATCCGGCGGCCGGCGTGCGCGGCGGGGTGGTCACGTCGGAAACGGTAGTACGAGCCGACTGGCCGGCCGGACATCCGCGCTCACAGGTCGAACAGTCCGCCCTCGTCGGTCCGCTTGCGCAGGTCCATCACCGCGTTGCGGTACCTGGCCAGCAGCGGCAGCGCCAGCACCCCGCCGGGAACCCTGGCCACCATCTTCAACTCGGTGAGCAGCGTGATGACCTGGGCCAGCAGCCGCGGCGGGTCGGCGGCCAGCGCCGCCCGGAACGTCGAGCCGAATTCTTCGATCAGCTCGGCGAGGGTCGCCGTCAACCACCCGTCCCCGAGCATCGGGTAGCTCGGCGCTTCGCTCGTCGCGACCTCGTCCGGATCTGACTCTCGTTGGGAGTCGGTGGGCTCATCTGGCCGCTCCACCGGCGGATCGGTGTGCTCCGGTCGCGGCAACACCGAATCGAGGGCCTCGATCAGCCGGTCGGACGCCAGCGGGGGAGGGGGCAGCGAGATCAGCGGCGGGGCATCGAGGTCCTCGACCCGGTCGGCCATCCGGTTCAGCAGCAGCAGCGCGGCCTGCGCGACGGTACCGGATCCGGGAAATCGGCGGTCGGAGAACCGGCCCGAAACATCCAGCAGCGCAATGCCTTCGGCGCGGCGCTCGACGACCAGGCCGGTCAGTTCGGCGACCTCGGCGGCGGCGGTCGGGGCTCGCAGGGCGCCGCGGTCGGCCGGGTCCAATTCCGCGTCGTAGACGACAGGTTGCTCGACGAGGGCGCGGCGGACCCGCTGGCCGGCGGTCATCCGACGGGTGCTCCGACTGGCCGCATCGGGCCGGTGCAGCAGTTCGGTGACGCTGCCGAGGTGTTGCAGCACCCGGGTCGGCCGGTAGACGGCCCGCAGCACGTCGCGGTCGATGTCGTAGAGGGCCTCCCCGGCGGTCGGGTCGTCGGCCCAGCGGCGGGCGTTGCCGTCGGCCAACCGCACGGCGCCCCTGGTTTGCAGCCACGCGACGGCGTCCACGAAGGCTGCCCGGTCGTTCTTGTCCTCGGCCGACAACTCCAGTCCGTCGATCCGGGCCGCCTCGGCGGTCACGCGTTCCGCCAATTCCGACAACGACACCTGCATCCCGGACCTGCCCAGCACGGCGATGGCCAAGGCCAGGCAGGCGTAGCGACGGCGATCGAACGGGCGGTCTTCGTTCGGGCCGGCCATCGCCGGTTGGCTCGCATCGAGCGCGTCGTGCACCCGGAACAGCCGCGCGGTCGTCGGGGTGAGTTCCAGCCGGTAGTCGAACAGCCGGGCCAGGTCTGATCGCAGCGGTACCGCCCATCTCCTGACCAGGGACAGCGTCTGGGTGTCGGGGTAGGTCTCGGTGATCAACGGATAGGTCAGCACCGCGCGGGCGGCGCGCTGGTACATCGCCCGGTCCAGGGCGGGCACCTGGGCGGCGGTCACCGTTTCGCCCCGGGTGCGGACAGGGCCAGGCTCATCCGGTCCAGATGCAGCGTGCCCCGGACCGTGGGCACGGAGGTGGTGCTGTCGGACGGGGTGAGGGTGAGCCGCACACCGTGGCTGGAACCCGTGGTCGGAGCGCGGCCGGACACCGGAACCCTTGCGGAGAGCGCGATGTCGAGGAGTGAGAGCAGCAGCGCGGTCTCCTCCTCGGTGAGCACACGGCCGTTGGACAGACCCGAGGCGGCGAGGCTGGCCGCTGCCGCCGCGCGCGCCTGCTGCTCGGCCGCCTGCGTTTCGTGCAGTCGCCGCCGACCGCCTTCGTTGCGTTCGAGTCGGGCAGGCCCGCCGGGGCTGGCGACTCGGCCCGTCTCCACCAGCGTCCGGGAGATCTCCACCGGCGGGGCCTCCCACCAGCTGCGACGGGTCGGGATCAGCTCGGGATCGGGATGCACGCCGCTGACGTGCCGGGTCTCGCCGACGTCGAAGACGACCCCGAACAACGCGTGGGCGGCGTCGAGGTCCGGGGCCCGGCTGAACCACGCGGCCAGGTGACGCAGCTGGCTCTCCCGGCTGACCCCGCCGCGGCGCGCCTCGGTGACCCGTCGCAGCAGCGCCAGTACCGCCGCCACCGCGCTGATCGTGCCGTCCTGCAAGCGGTCTGCTTCGCTCCGCCGGCTGGACGCTCGTGAACTCGCGGTGTTCTCGGTGTCGGCGGTGAACCAGTTCACCAGGCCGGCCCACCGCTGCCGCCAGTCAGCCAACCGGTCGACCGGGGTCCGGAAGATCCGTTCGTCGGCCTCGGCGGCCCGCTCGAGGAGCTCCTCGACCCCGGTGGCAGCGACGTCGGCGACCGCGGCGGCCAACCGCGGCGCGTACCGCTCCAATTCGGAGGAGAACTCCCGGAGGTGGGCGAGCAGGGCATCCTTGTGCGTCAGGAAGACTTCGGCACTCGACTCGGTGGAGTGGCTCAATTCCGACAGCATCAAATAGAAGCGAGCGGCGCGCTCGGCCATATCCGCCAGCGCCGAATCCAGCCGGTTCAGCTTGCGGTACACCAACTCCGCGTCGCCGTCGCGGTTCGCCTGTGCGAGATCCTGCAGATCGGCGAGCAATTCCGGAAGGACCAGCCGGGACAGTGTGACGTCGTCCAGGCGGGCGCCCAGGACGTCCTCGACCGCTCGGTAGGCGCGATAGCCCGGCTGGCTGAACTGGTACACATAGTGGCGGTTGCGGTACTCAGCCAGGCTCGCGGCCCGTGCCCCGTCATAACTGCGCTCCAGCAGTCCCCAGAAGAACAGTTGGTCGAGCATCGGCGACAGTTCCTCGGCGGAAAGACTTGGTACATCGGCCTTCCCGCCGTACTCGCTGCGAAGCTCGCGCAGCGAATTCGCCACCTCACTGGCATGCAGCAGGACAACGTAGTTCGCGCGGCTGTGCTCCATCGCCCGCAACGCCCACAGGTAGTGCCGGCTCCGCTCCGCGGTGGTGAAGGCGAAGAGCCGCAAACGGTCGTCCTGCTCGAACGACTCGATACCGAACTGTCCGCCGGCGTCCGGCACCGGGTTCGGCTCACTCGTCACCCGGCCAGGGTAGAGGCGACTACCTACGCCGCGCGCCGGAGGTGGCGGAGGAGTTTGGCTTCGAAGCGGCTGTAGTCGGCCCAGGGTGGGGATGTGGTGGTGGGGGTGGGTGGGTCGCTGCGGATGGTGTGGCCGGTGGGGGTGGTGGTGATGACGCCGATGCCGTCGGGTGCGGTTCGGGTGGTCCAGCCGGCAGCCATTTTGGTGTAGTTGCAGCGTTCGCACAGTCCTTGGCCGTTGCTGATGGTGGTGGGGCCGCCGTTGGCGCGGGGATCGATGTGGTCGGCGTGCC
>JBBQJM010000399.1:0-4061 GCA_038325895.1 Mycobacteriales bacterium | reverse complement strand
GATGCGCCGACGAGCTGGGGCTGAAGGTCGCGGTGATCGACCGGAGGTCGCATATCGGCGGCAACACCTACAGCGCGCCGGAACCGCAAACCGGGATCGAGGTCCACCAGTACGGTGCGCACCTGTTCCACACGTCCAACGAACGCGTCTGGGGCTACGTGAACCGATTCACCGAGTTCACCCGCTATCAGCATCGGGTCTACGCGGTGCACCGCGGCGAAGTCTACCCATTGCCCATCAACCTCGGCACCATCAACCAGTTCTTTCGTTCCTGCCTGAGCCCCGTGCAGGCACAGGCCCTGCTGGCCGAACAGGCTGGACAGATCGCCGCAGGCGAGGCAACCAATCTCGAGGAAAAGGGCATCGCGCTGATCGGCCGCCCGCTGTACGAGGCCTTCATCCGGGACTACACGGCCAAGCAGTGGCAGACCGATCCGCGCGAACTGCCCCCTGGCATCATCGCGCGGCTGCCCGTTCGCTACACCTACGACAACCGGTATTTCAACGACACCCACGAGGGGTTGCCCGTCCAGGGGTACACGGCATGGCTCGCGCGGATGGCCGACCACCGGAACATCGAGCTCTACCCGGGCACCGACTTCTTCGACCCCGGGCCCCTGGGCCGCGAGTCGGTGCTCGGGCATGTCCCTGTCGTCTACACCGGGCCCGTCGACCGATACTTCGACTACTCGGCGGGTGACCTCGCCTGGCGCACGTTGGACTTTCACACCGAGGTGCTTCCGGTCCCCGACTACCAAGGAACGCCCGTCATGAACTACTCCGACCTCGATGTTCCCTTCACCCGCATCCTGGAGTTCCGCCACTTCCATCCGGAACGCACCTACACCAAGGACGCCACCGTCATCGTCCGGGAGTTCTCCCGGTTCGCGCGCAGAGACGACGAGCCCTACTACCCCGTCAACACCACCGATGACCGAGCCCGGCTGCTGCGCTACCGCGAGCTGGCGGCCGCCGAACCCAACGTCCTGTTCGGTGGCAGGCTCGGCACGTACCGCTACCTGGACATGCACATGGCGATCGGAGCCGCGCTGTCCCTGTTCGACTCTGCCCTGCGGCCGCATTTCACGACCCGCGCGCCGTTGACGAGCGGCCTGTTGAAGAGCGGCGCAGTGGGCGCATGACGTCACCTGTCGAGGGCCCGGATCACGCCACCGGCACCGATCGGAAGGCCGATCGGAGCGCTGCTCGTCCGGCCGCCGTCGACATAGCCCTGCCCTACTACGGCGATGTCGATCTGATGAAGCAGGCCGTCACCAGCGTGCTCGACCAACGGCTCCAGGACTGGCGATTGCTCGTCGTTGACGACGGCTTCCCGGATCCGGAGCCCGCTCGCTGGTTCGCGCAGGAGGTCACCGACACACGGGTGTCCTACCAGCGCAACGAGAGCAATCTCGGCGCCAACGGCAACTACCGCAAGTGCCTGGAGCTGGTCACGGCGCCGATCGTGGTGGTGATGGGCGCCGACGACGTCATGCTGCCGAACTTCCTGCAGGTGGCGACCGATGCCCTCGCTGACTTCGAACAGGCCGCGGTCGTGCAGTGTGGCGTCGCGGTGGTCGATGAGCGCGGCCGGCTCATCCGGCCGCTGGGCGACCGGGTCAAACAGCGGTGTGCGCCGCAGGTGGACGGTCGGACCCTGCTGGAGGGCGAGAACCTGGCGCTCAGCCTGATCCGTGCCAACTGGACCTACTTTCCGTCCCTGGCGTGGCGGACGTCGTCGATCCGGCACATCGGTTTCCGCGAGGGCCTGCACGTCACCCAGGATCTGGCGCTGATCCTGGACACCACCCGGGACGGCGGTGGCTTGGTGCTCGACCCCGCTCTTGCCTTCCTGTACCGGCGTCATTCGCAGTCGGACTCGTCCGTCAAGGCGCTGGACGGCCGCCGATTCGAAGAGGAACGTGCGCTGTTCGCAGCCGAGGCGGCCGACTTCGACCGGCGTGGCTGGCCACGGGCGGCCCGGGGGGCTCGGCGGCACGCCACCTCGCGCATCAACGCGTTGTCGCTGCTGCCGCTGGCGGCGCGGTCCGGCAACGCCACGGCGATCGGCAAGTTGGCGAAACACGTCGTCGCCTGACGCCGCTCCACTACCCTGCACCGGTGGTGAACAAATCCGGCAGCTCCGTGGTGTGGATGCTCACCGGCACCCTGATACTCGGCTTGTCGGGGTATGTGTTCTTCGCCGTCATCGGGCACGGCCGGTTCGATGCGCCGGTGGCCGCAGCCCTCTCGGCCACCTACCTGCTCTCGAACGTTCTCGGTCCCGGGGTGTTCATCGCCGCCGAGCAGGAGGCCTCCCGGGTGATCAGTGACCAGCGCGCGCGGGTTGACATCGACTTCAGGACGGTGCGTCGGCTGGCAGTCGTGTGCACAGTCGTGGCGATGCTGACCCTGATCGTTCTCGCCATCGTGGCGCCGGTGCTGCTGGCGAACGTCCTCGACGGCGACGTCGGGTTCGTGCTGGCATTGGCGCTGACCGTCATCGGGTCCGCAGCGGTGTACTACATCCGCGGGCTGTCCGGCGGACAGCAGCGTTTCCATCGCTACGCGGCCAGCACCGGCATCGACGGCGGATTCCGCATCCTGGCCTGCGTCGCGCTGGCCGCGGCGGGTGTCACGAACCCGATCGCGTACGCCGGTGCGTTGTGCGCCGGGCCGGCCGTGGCCGCGGTGCTGACGGCGCGCGGTGTCGTCCCCGCGGCCGAGCCCGTGGGCACTCCGGCGGGCGGGCCGGCCGTGGTGACCGGGGTGGCCGTCACCACCGCCCCAGCGGGCACCCCGGTGAAGGACCTCCCGGAGGTCGCAGATCCGTCCCTCGGTGCCTTGGGCCGGGGCGTCGCCTATCTGCTCGTGGCCTCCTTCGTCAGCCTCGCCATGGCCAACCTGGCACCGGTCATCGTCACCGGCCTGCTGGACATCGAGCCGGCGGCCGCCACCGGCTTCGCGGCCGCCGTGGTGATGACCAGGATTCCGCTCCTGTTGATGGGTCCCATCCAGGCCCTGCTGCTGCCCCGGCTCACCTCCGCCGCTGCCGCCGGGAGGTTCGCGGACTTCCGCCGGGATACCAGGCTCGGGCTGGCCACCATCGCTGGGCTCACCGTCATCGCGGTGGCCGGCGTGGGCGTGCTGGGTGAATGGGGGCTCAGCGTGCTGGTCGGGGGCTCCGGGACCTTCGGCAGTCCGATCGTGCTGATGCTGCTGACCTTCTCGGCCATGCTGCAGCTGGCGGTGCAGTTCCTGCAACCCGCGCTGGTGGCGATCCGCCGGCATCGGATGCTGGTGGTCGCGTGGCTGTCCGGCGCTGTCGTGTTCGGTCTGGCATTCCTCGTGCCCATCGACCCGATCGACCGTGGCGTGCTGGCTCAGATCGCCGGCCCGCTGGTTACCATGATCATCGAACTGGCGACGTTGGGCGCCGGGGTCGAACGCTCGCCCAGTCAGCGCTAGCGTGACAGACCGTTCACGATCCGCGCTGGTCACCGGCGTCCAGGCGGCCGGAGGCAGCATGCGACCCGACACAGGAGATCCCACAGCAGATCCCTCAGCGGGCCCCTCAGCGGGCCCCACAGCGGAGTCCACAGCGGAGTCCACAGCGGAGTCCACAGCGGCGTCCACCGCGGCGTCCACAGCGGAGTCCACAGCAGCGTCCGCATCGGACGTCACCGTGGTGGTGGTCACGTTTCGGGGCGCGGCGTGGTTACCGGAGTGCCTCTCCTCGCTGGCCGCACAGACGCAGCCGCACCACTTGCTGGTCATCGACAACTGCTCGACCGACGGAACGAGTGACATCCTGCGGGAACGGCTGCGCCCGGAGCAGGTTGTCCGGCTGCCGTCGAACACGGGATTTGCCGGGGGTATCGCCGCTGCGCTGCCACTGGTCAGGACGCGGTTCCTCGCGCTGCTCAACGACGATGCGGTCGCGGCGCCGGACTGGCTCGCCGCACTCATCACCGCGGCCGAGAGCGATGTCGATGCCGCCGCATGGACCTCGCTGATGCTGCTGGCCGCGGATCCCGCCAGGGTGAACAATCTCGGTGCCG
>JBBQJM010000398.1:0-4067 GCA_038325895.1 Mycobacteriales bacterium | reverse complement strand
AACGCGCCAGTGGAACTGCACGGTCCGTGAACTGCACGGTCCGTGGAAATACCTGGGTGGTCGCCGGATCCACCATCGTTGGAGTACCGTGGTCAATCAGAATCGACGCTACCGATCCCTGGCAGATCTGTCACTGGTTGTCCGTTCTATCACCTGAATGCGGGACCGCTGCACGATGACGAGTGCACGCCGATGGAGCAACGGAGCGTCGGCCGCCAGCCGTAACGACCGACGATTCATTGCTCGTCACCCCATCCGGGTGACGGGGGCCACGCTCGGTCAAACCGGACTATCGCCCGCGTCCCAGTGTCCGACGGCGCCCTGCTGTTCGGCCGCGAGCGACGTTGGCGCGGTGGTCGGGGGACAGCGCGGCGGGTGCGCGGGACGCGTTGGCCGGTCAGTCGCCGGCACCGACCACTCAGGGTGACGAGGCCCCTTTCTCGGCACCGGACTCCGATGCGGCTGCACCCTGCTCGGCCTTCTCGGTGCCGGCTTCCAGGGCGTCGCCCGCAGGCAGCTCGTGGTGACCGCCGAACTGCTGCCTCATGGCCGAGAGCACCTGGTTGGCGAAGTGATCCTCGCCGCGCGAGGCGAACCGCTCGAACAGCGCCGAGGAGAGCACCGGCGCCGGCACCCCGATATCGACCGCGGCCTTGACGGTCCAGCGTCCCTCACCGGAGTCCGAGACCCGCCCGGCCAGGCCCTCCATGGTCGGGTCCGCCTGCAACGCGGCCGCGGTGAGGTCCAGCAGCCAGGAGGACACCACCGACCCACGGCGCCACAATTCCGCGACCTTGGCGGTGTCGATGTCGAATTGGTAGAAGCGCGGCTCTTCCAACGGTGCGATTTCAGCGGAATGGTCGTCGGTCTTGCTGCCGGCATCCGCGTTCGCCAATACGTTCAATCCTTCGGCCAGCGCGGCCATGATGCCGTATTCGATACCGTTGTGCACCATTTTGACGAAATGCCCGGCGCCGGATGGCCCGCAATGCAGGTAACCCTGTTCCTCGGGAGCCAGCGCGCCGGACCGGCCCGGGGTTCGCTCGGCCGTTCCCGGACCGGGTGCCAGCGTCTTGAGAATGGGCTCGATGGTGGCGACCGCGGTGTCGTCGCCGCCGACCATCAGGCAATAGCCGCGCTCCAGCCCGAAAACGCCGCCGCTGGTGCCGGCGTCGACGTAATGGATACCTTTGTCGCGCAGCGCGGCCGCGCGCCGGACGTCATCGCGGTAATTGGAGTTGCCGCCGTCGATGATGATGTCGCCCTCGTCGAGCAGTTCGGCGAGCTGTTCCACCGTGGAGCCCGTGATGCCGGCGGGGATCATCACCCACGCCGCGCGCGGCTTGGTCAGCTTCGCGACGAACTCCGGCAACGTTCGCGCCCCGGTGGCGCCGTCGGCCTCCAACGCGGTGATCGAGGCCTCGTTGACGTCGTACACCACGCATTCGTGGCCGTCACCCATCAGTCGCCGCACGATGTTGGCGCCCATTCGGCCAAGACCGATCATCCCCAGTTGCATGCCGCATCTCCCCCAGGCTGGGCCGCGGACCGCGGCCGGTGTTGTCCCCAGCTGTATACCCCACGTCGAGCCGCGGCGCGGCCATCGCGGTGGCCGCCGGCGGGCCGGCCTGGCCGTGGTGGTTGCCACTCAGCGCCGCTTTCATCGACTCGGCGCCACCATATGTCGGAGCCCAGACCTGAAAACCGGCGCCGAGTGGCACCGAAGCGGACGTCAACCGCGGCACCCTGTCGATCCTGCCGGGTGCCTGGTGTCTTCAGGCCTGGGCGCGCCGGACGCGCACAACCACGGGCTGGAGATACCCGCACAGCTCGTCCGCTTCACCCGGCAAGAAGGTCCGCACAGCTTGGGCGACGGGGGTGATCTCATCCAGGAATCCTTCGTGGGCACCGAGCGCGGGATCTTCGACCGTGCCGACGACGAAGACGATGACAAAGCGCGCCGACCGCCCATCGGGCTTGCGGCGCAACACCCTTCCCATCCGCTGGATCATCTGGCGACGGCTCCGGCTGGCGGCGAGGATGACGGCCAGGTCCGCGGCGGGCACGTCGACACCTTCGTCGAGGACCTGTGGAGCGGTGACGACCTGAAGTGCTCCCGCGCCGAATCGCGTCAGCACCGCACGGCGCTCGGCCGGGTTGAGCTGGGAGTGAATGGTCGCGGCCTGCATGCCAGCGTGGCGCAGCCGGGCAGCGGCCCCCTCGGCCGCGGCAATGCTCTGGGTGAAGGCGATCGCCCGGTCGCAGCGGAGCAGGGCCGGGACCAGACCGTCAAGGGCCTCGGACTTGGCCGGGCTCTGGGACAGCAACTGGCGCCGCTGCTGCAGGGCGTACAGGTACCGGCGGGCGATCCCCGCCGAATCCTCGGCGCCGCGCGCCAGTCGGGCCACGGCGGTGAAGAAGGCGCCGACGGGTTCGGCAGGGACGAGGCCCGAGGCGATGAGTTTGGCCCGGGCGGCCGACATCGCTACGGTGAGCTCGTCGTATTCGGCCCGCTCGACCGGCGAGAACTCGACGCCCAGCAGGGCCACGGTGAACGGCGCGACCACCCCGTCGTGGATGGCCCGGCGGTAGCCCATCCGAAAGCAGGTCCCGCCGAAATACGGGTCGAGCCAAGCGAGATGCCCCTCGTCGGCTCGGGCATAAGTGGCGCTGAGCCCGAGTCGGCGGACGAAACCGTCCGCCAGCGCGACCCGGTTCCCGTCGGACCCGTACCGGTGACACTCGTCCGCGACCAGCAGTCCACCGGGTCGGCGGGGACGCAGATCGGCGTCGCGGGCGGAGTTCACCACGGCGACCACCACGTCGCAGCGGCCCAGATCTTCGCGGTGACCGCCGCCGAGCCGTCCGATCCGGGCGTGCGCCGACCCACGATTTTTCAGCTCAGAGGTCCACTGGTCGAGCAGTTCGCGGGTGGGCACCAGCACCAGCACCTGGCCTCCGCGCGCGAGTTCTTCGGCCGCGGCGGCGATGCCGATCATCGTCTTGCCGGTGCCGGTGACTGCCTCGACAACGCCTCGGCCGCCGCGGCCTCGCCACGCGTCCAGCGCCTCGGCCTGCCACCGGTAGAGCTCGGGCACCCGGCCGACGGCCGGAACGGCGCCCGGGACGGTGACCCGGGCGGTGGCCGGACCGGTGGCCCGGGCGGTGGCCGGACCGGTGCGAGCCGTCTCGTGTCCGGAAACGGCGGATGCCGGTGCGGCGTCCGCCGGCCACCACCGCGGCGGGTCCTGGCCGTCGGGCTGAAACCGATGCGGGTGGGTGCGAAGAACCCGCTGCACGTCCGCCACGGTGATCGATACCCGACCGCGGGCGCGGAGCGCGTCACGGATCTCGACGACCGTGCGGCTCCCGGTCCCGACCGCCACGGCCACCTCGTCCAGCTCCGTCACAGCGGACCGGCCGGGCCGCCCCCGCCCGCGACATCGGCAGTCACGCCGCCCACCGGGTCGGCGGCCGCGCCGCCCGGCTCAGCGACCGAGAGTTCGGCATCGGAGGAGTCGCCCGCGGATGGTTCGACCCCATCGGATTCGACCCCATCGGATTCGACCTCATCGGATTCGACCCCATCGGACTCGACCCCATCGGACTCGACCCCATCGGATTCGACCCCGTCGGAAAGGTCGACAACCACGTCGCTGACGGCGATCTCGGGCGAGTAGGCGGGATCCAGCCGCCGCAGGTCCCATTCATTGATCCAGGCCCTGACGTACTGACGCATGCGGTTGGACGGCAGCCGCTCCAGTCCCTCGACGTCGGGCGGGTCCCAGCCGAACGCGGCGGCGTGCACCTGCTTGAGCTTGCCGTAGGTGCGGTCGAGCTCGTCACGGTCGGGCGGTTGCAGGCGGATCTGGTCCCTTTCGATCACCCGCATCCCGGCTTCGGCCAGGCCTGCCAACAACTCCTGCTCGGTGGTGCCCTTGAGCCGTAGTCGCTTCCCGATCAGCTCGAGGTCGTTCTTGCCGACGAGCACCTGAGCTTCGAAATCGTCGACGGTGGTCAGCACCGCACCGATCGGGGCGTCCGGATCGTCGCGGTCGCCGCGGACC
>JBBQJM010000397.1:0-4117 GCA_038325895.1 Mycobacteriales bacterium | reverse complement strand
GGTCAGCCCGCTGGAGGACACCATCGTCGCGCTCCGCCCGATCGTGCCCACCCTGCCGTTCGGTGTCCCGGACAGCAAACGCCCACTCAACCCGGCCATGCCCCTCGGGGCCAGGGGCGACCTGAACGCCCTGCAGGGAGTCCAGGCCGGCTTCAACAACACCAACACCGACGGCACTCCGATGGCCACGCCGATCGTGAACGAGGTCACGGACTTCGGCTGGGAGTATGTCTTCCACTGCCACATCCTGTCCCACGAGGAAATGGACATGATGCGGCCGATGACCGTGCATGCGGCCAGATCGCTCCCGCCGGCCCCGGTACTCTCGTTCGCCCGCGGCAGCGCGATCCTGAACTGGACCGACGGCACACCCGTCAACTACGCCGACCCGAACAGTTGGACCAACCCCGGGACGGCGGAGGCCGGGTACCGCATCGACCGAGCCGTGATCACCGGATCCACCGTGGGGCCGTTCACCCAGCTCACCGCACCGCTGGCGAATGTCACCACCTACACCGACGCCACCGCTGACCCGAGCATCGGCTACCAATACCGGGTCACCGCCTGGAACGCCGCCGGCGATTCGCCCTCCAACGTGATCACCGTGGCCCGTCCCAGCACCACCGTCGTGACGAGCAGTGCGGTCCCCTCGTCCAACTTCGGTCAGAACATCACCTTCACCGCCACGGTGCGGCCCGTCACCGGTGCCGGTACACCCGCGGGCACCGTCCAGTTCGCCGTCGATGGCACCAATGCCGGTGGGCCTCGGATCCTCAACGGCGCCGGCGCTGCGGCCTACGCAACGACTGCACTCACAGCGGGGACTCACAGCGTGACCGCCACCTATGCTGGTTCGCTGATCTTCAGCAGCAGCGTCAGCGCCCCGTACACCCAGGTCGTCAACAAGGCGTCGTCGACTACCACGTTGACGAGCAGCGCCAGCACGGCGGTCTTCGGTCAATCGGTGACGTTGACCGCGCAGGTGAGCCCTGCGGCGGCCACCGGGACGGTGGTGTTCACCGTCGATGGCACCCCATCGGGCGCGGTGAACCTGGACGCGGCCGGACGGGCAACCCTGGTCAACGCAGCATTGGCGGTGGGCAACCATACGGTCACCGCCGCCTATAGCGGCTCGGTGAGTCTGTCGGCCAGCAGCAGTGCCGCCCTGACCCAGACGGTGAACAAGTCCGCGAGCAAGGCGGTAGTCACCAGCAGCGGTAGCCCCGCACCACGAGGGACCACCGTCACGTTCACCGCCACCGTCAGCGCCGTCTCCCCGGGATCCGGCGTTGCCACCGGCACCGTCCAGTTCCGGATCGACGGCGTCAACGCCGGGGCACCGGTCACCCTGGCGGCAGGGAAAGCGATGTACGCCACCAAAACCATGAGCGCCGCCACCCACATCGTGTCGGCCGTCTACTCCGGTGACGGGCACTTCACCACCAGCACCAGCACCAACATCTCCCAACGCATTCAATAGGGACAAGCTGCCGGCATCACCGGTAACGGCGGCAAACCCTCGACTCGGGGCGGGCAGGAATTCACATTCCAGCCCGCCCCGTTTCGCGGTCAACTGACCCCTTTCTGCACAGTCAAGAGGCCTGTTGCCTATTGTTGATCTCTGAGGTCAGGAGAAAGGTCAGGAGGCGGTCAGGAGGCGGCAAGCGGACGGCTTGCGCAGGACACTCGGCCACCCGCAACGAACGTGGCCAGCGCATTCCCCGCAGCCCACCCCTCCACCAGTTCCGCGGCTCCGATGTCTCACGCGGCCTCCCCATACGGTCCAACCCGTGGCCGCTTGCGTTATGTGCGCGCCCGACCCCAAGGTCTTTGCGCTGCCAGAGCGGCGAGCCAGCTGCGGCCCGATCTTCACCGGCACGGCGAGCCGTCGGCTATCGCACCGCGAATCCGAATGGAAGTGAAGGCGAACTCGAGCGAGCGGGTTTCTCCTGAGGCGACAACCGGGAAGCTCGCGTGCATTGTCCGATAGTCTCGAAAATGACCGGTCGTTGTTCGCGCTCGGAATGGGGGGCTCATTGTCCGAGGACGCCCACTCCGCACGGGGAGTGCCCGAGCTATTCGCAGGCGATGCACACCTCGCAGCGCCCCGGCTAGAGCGCGATCGCGCCCTGGACGTCGTGCGGGGCCTGTGCATCGTCAGTATGTGTACCGCGCACCTGGCCGCGGGCAGCTTGCCGTCCCAGATCGCCCATGCCGTGGTGTGGTGGACGGACGGCGCCGTCGGGTTCGTCATGCTGTCCGGCGTCGTCGTCGGCATGGTGCAACGCAGCACGATCGGCCGGGCGGGCCTGGCGGCTGGGCAACGCAAGCTGCTGCGCCGGACCGGGGAGATCTACCTCGCCAACCTCGCGCTCTGCCTGGTCGCATTCCTGTTGGTGGCCTTCGATCCGTCCAGGGCCGGCCCCTACCCGAGCGTCAAGGCGCTGGGCGGCGGGGTGTCCGCTGTCATTGCGACGCTGACCCTGCAGGTCAATCCGCGCTACACCTCGATCCTGTCACTGTTTGTCGTGCTGCTGCTGCTGACCACCGGCGCCGTCGCCGCCCTGCAGCGGCGCCGGGTGCCCGTGCTGATCGGCGCCTCGGTCGCGCTGTACGTTGCGGGCCGGGTGTGGCCGGAGGTGTTCAACTTGCCGATGCAGCCCGGCGTGCCCGGCGCGGTGAACTGGGCCAGTTGGCAGCTGATGTTCGCGGGAGCGTTGCTGATCGGCTGGTACTGGAACGCTCCGGCGGTGCGGTGGGCGCTCGCCAGTCGCCGGATGCTGGCTGCCGCCGTGGTGCTGGTCGCGGTCGGTGCCGCGATCGGCTGGACCGTGCGGCTCGGGTCGCCGGACCGGTGGCGTGCTCCGGTGGACTTGATGTTCAGCGAGGGCACCCTCGCGCCCGGGACGATCCTGCTGGCGTTCGCTGCCGTGCTGGTGGCGTACCGGGTGTGCCGTTTCCTGGTGCGGGTCGCCGGTCCGGTGGTGTCGCCGATCGGCCGGATCGGACGGCGGTCGCTGGACTGCTACCTGATCCTGAGCGTGACGGTGATCGTCGCGCCCAGCGTGTACCGCTACTCCCGGACCGGGTTGGTCGCCGTTGCAGTCACCCTTGCGGTGCTGATCGTGATGTGGGGCTGGTGCCTGTGCCGGGACGTTCTCGCCGCCCGGCGGACCACTTCCGACCGGCGTACCAGCGCGTCACTGCACGCCTGATTCGGGGGCTGGCGGCCACCCTCTGTGCGCGAAACGCCTCGTCCGGGTTGTGCACCCGCCGCGCAATGGCATTCGCCCACCTCTCGTCGCGCCGTCAATACCTCTCAGCGACCGAAAAACACGTCCCGGCGATATAGGGACTTTCGACACTGCCGCGCCGGTCGGCCGGTTCCTAATGTCATGCCTGCGACCGACGGAGTTCGCCTTGTGGGCAGCCGGACGTCGTGGTGTGAACGAACGGCTTTCACCGGCCGCGCTGGACCATTCCCGGTCCCGACGGCCGATGACCCACAGCGAAGGAGGAGCGCCCGATGCCCGTGACCACCCTCGAAGGACGGCAATGCATTGCCGTCGGCGAGGGCAGCCTCAGGAGCACCGTGCGGGCCGAGAACGTGGCCGGGGCCCCGGCCACGTGGGCTCGTCGCAATCACCGAGGCATGATCGCAGGCTTCCCTATTCCTACCCGAGTCCAGCGCCAGGACAACGCCCAGATTCAGTCGGCGGACATCGGTTGCGCTGACGTGACAACCGGCCTCCGCGACCGGCAGCTGTTCACCCCCTCCCAGCAGAGCTCTTTCCGGCACGGCAATCTCGCCAGGCCGCTCTGATGGGAACCACTCTTCGAAAGGAATGACCGCGATGGCAGTCACCGACGTCCCCCCTGCGCAATCAACCCCGGCAGTCGTTGCACCGGCATTCGGTGCCGGTATCGCCGACCCCGGGCCGCTCGGCCTGGCCGCATTCGCCCTGACCACCTTCGTCCTTTCCGTCTTCAACGCCGGCATAGTTTCGACCGCAGGCCTCACTGTCCTCGGCGTGGCCTTGTTCTATGGCGGCATCGTCCAGGTCTTCGCCGGCATGTGGGAGTTCGCGAAGGGAAACACGTTTGGAGCTCTGGCGTT
>JBBQJM010000396.1:0-4123 GCA_038325895.1 Mycobacteriales bacterium | reverse complement strand
CGTGCCGTGCATCGACCCGCGGTACTTCGCCACCCGCAACCGGCGGGTGGCCAACTCGTTGTCGACCCGGTCGTCCAGCACCACCACACAGTCCGAGACGTACTCCTCGATGCCGTAGCGGGTCAGCTCCCCGGTCCGGCCCCGCTCCCCGGTGATGATCACCGTCAGGCCCCGGTCCTTGAGCCACCACAGCAACCGGCTCACCTCCGCGCGGACCGTCGACCCGTTGCCCAACGCGGTGACCAGCACCTCGACGCTGTCCAGCACCACCCGCTTCGCACCGATCGAATCCACCGCCGTGCCCAGCCTGATGAACAGGCCCTGCAGGTCGAACCCGCCCGCCACGAACGCGCCCGCGTCGATCCGGAACGCATCGACCGCCAGCAGCCCCTCCCGCGCCAACCCCGCAAGGTCGAACCCCAGCGAGGACACGTTCGTCGCCAACTCCTCGGCCGACTCCTCGAAGGACAGCAGCACCCCGGGCTCGCCGAACTTCAGCGCCCCCCAGACCAGGAACTCCAGCCCGAACAGGGTCTTGCCCGTCCCGGCGCCACCGGTCACCAGCGTCGCCCGCCCGCGCGGCAGGCCGCCACGGGTGATCTCGTCGAAGCCGCCGATACCGGTCGGCGCCTTCACCAACCCGGCCGCACCCGAGTCTTGTGCCGCGGCAGACCCGGCGCCTGACGCATCGCTCATCCCGGACCAACCCCCAGATTCACCGCATCCTCGCCTCTCCGCACCAACGGCAGGGCCCGTTCATCCCCGCACGGTGACCGAGAGACCGGCCCGTTCGACGTCGCGCAACTGCTGTTTGCGGAGCTTACCGGTCGACGTCCTGGGCACTTCCAGGACGAAGTCGACCGCTTTCGGTGCCTTGAACTTCGCGATCTGGGCCTTGACGTGGGCGATCAGTTCCTCCTGGTCGGCGTGCTGGCCCGCGGCCAGCACCACGAACGCCTTCGGCCGTTCGCCCCACCGGTCGTCCGGGACGGCGATCACGGCGACGTCGGCGACCGCGGGATGGGACAGCAGCGCGTTCTCCACCTCGATGGTGGAGATGTTCTCGCCACCGGAAATGACGATGTCCTTGGCCCGGTCCAGCAGCTGGATATAGCCGTCCGGATGGCGCACCCCCAGATCGCCGGAGTGGAACCAGCCGCCCCGGAACGCCGCCGCCGTCGCGCCCGGGTCGCGGAAGTACTCCTTCATCACTGTGTTCCCGCGCATCACGATCTCGCCCATGGTCACGCCGTCGGGGGGCACGTCGACCAGCCGGTCAGGGTCGCCATTGCTGGCAACGACTCTGGCCGCGTCCGCGGTGAGCATCCCGACGCCCTGCCTGGCCCTCAGCCGCGAACGCTCCGCCGGCGGCAGCGCCGACCAGGATTCCTGTTCCTCGCACATGGTGTACGCGCCGTATGTCTCGGTCAGCCCGTAGGCGTGGATGACCCGCACGTTGAGGTCGCCGAACGCCCGAGTTGGCGGGGCGCCCCCGGTGGTGAAGGTCAACGGCTGGGGGAGCGGGTGGGCCAGCGGCGACTCCCGCAGCATCGACAGCACCGGCGGCGCGCCCGCCATGTGGGTGACCCCGGCCTCGTCGATCAGCCGCCAGATGTCATCCGCGCGTACCGCGCGTAGGCACACGTGGGTGCCCGCGACGGCGGTCAGCGCCCAGGTGGTGCACCAGCCGTTGCAGTGGAACATCGGCAGCGTCCACAGGTAGCTGGACCCGTCGCTGAACCCTTGGTGGATCACGTTGCCCAGGGCGTTGAGGTAGGCGCCGCGGTGGGTATACACCACACCCTTCGGGTCACCGGTGGTGCCGGAGGTGTAGTTCAGGCTGATCGCAGCGTCCTCGTCGGCGACCGTGAACGTCAGGGGTTCGTCGTTGCCGGCGGCCAGCAGTTCGCCATAGCCCGTCGTACCGGCGACCCGGGTTGGTTCGCCGCTTTCCGCGGGCAGGGTCACGATCTCGCGCAGCGCGGTGACGGCGGCAAGGTTCGGCAGAGCTGGTTCGAGCAGCGGGGCGTCGCCCAGCAGGAACTCGGCGCCGGAGTGCTCGACGATGTGGGCGATCTCCGCCGGGGACAGCCGGGTGTTCAGGGTGACCAGCACACCGCCGGCCATCGGGACCGCGAAGTGCGCCACGAGTTCCTCGGCGCAGTTCGGCGCAAGGTAGGCCACCCGACCGCCGGGCAGCAGGCCTTTGGCGGTGAATGCCTGCGCGAGGCGGGTGACCTGTTCGGTCATCTCCCGGTAGGTGAACGATCGCGGGCCGTCCATGATCGCTGTCCGGTCCGGATGGACCGCGGCTGCGCGCTGGAGAAAACGCAAGGGGGTGAGCGGGATTCGCATGGCTGACAGCCGCCTAGATTGGTGACGCTTGGTCGTCCCCCCTGACTACCACGGTATGCCCCAAAGCTGCCTCGCGGTCACGGATGGGTCTCTGGTCACAAAGAACCGTCAGGGGATCGGGATTCCGCGCCGGGCTTCGGTGCCGCCAACACGGGCACGCCGAGGACGAATTCATTCGGCGACCGAATGAATTCGTGCCGCGGGGATTCTGTGGACAGGAAGACGACTGATCGCAAACCAAATTTCCCGTGATCTTTCGATGAAATTCCGGTGTCCCCGACGGGTGTGAGTCGAGTGTCCCGTCTCGGCGGACAGCGCCCAGTTGGCACCAGAGCCGCGCTGGCCTGGGGTGGGCACAGACCCCAGCGTGGAGGCGTTGGGGAATCCGTTTCCGCTGCCCGTTGGGGTGGGGCTGGGCGTACCGTCAGAGCATCCAGTCACCGGAGTTCCAGCGGCGGGAGGATCTGATGGCGCAGCCGAGCCCACCCGGGCAGCCGCCCCCGGATGACCGGGCCACGACGGCCGACGCGTCGCCTGAAACGGATGATCTGCGGGAGAGTCTGTCGGCGCTGTCGCGGTTGTCGAGTGGTCGGCTGGACATGACCGATCTGCTGGTGCAGGTGGCGACGTTCGCGGTGCGGGCGATCCCGGGCGCGGACGGCGCGGGTTTGACGATGATGGAACGCGACCGTTCGGACACCATGGTCGCCAGCGCACCGTTCGTGCGGGAGATCGACGCCATCCAGTACGGGATCGGTGAGGGACCGTGCATCAGTGCCGCCCGCGAAGGGGCCACGATGCGGTCCGGGTCGCTGGGTGGTGAGCCGAGGTGGCCGCGGTTCGGTCCGAGGGCCGGGCGGCTGGGGGTGCACAGCGTGCTGTCGTTGCCGCTGCTGACCCCGGACGGGGTGTTCGGCGCGATGAACGTGTACGCGCACGGCAAGGACGCGTTCGATGAGCAGGCCGCGCGGATCGGTGAGTTGTTCGCGGTGCCGGCGGCGATCGCGGTGCAGAACGCGCAGGTGCTCGCGGCGACGAAGCGTCTGGTGACGGCATTGCAGGCGTCGTTGACCGCTCAGACCGTCATCGATCGGGCGATGGGCATTGTGATGAGCCGATCCGGGTGCAGCGCCGACGAGGCGTTCGACCGGCTGCGGCGGTTGAGCCAGACGCAGAACACGAAGCTGGTGGTGGTGGCACGGTCGTTGGTGGACGAGGCGGTGCGCAGGGCCCGGTGGCGCCCCACCGACGGCTGATCACCGACCCGCCTGGGGTTGTGCTGTGACCGGGCGCGAGCGTCGTCGTGAGTCGTCGTGAGTACGACAAGTTCCCGTCAGGAGCGGTCCGTCGGCTACTCGCTGTCGGGGGTGATGGTGGCTGACCAGGTCAGGCGGGTGCCGCCGGTTGCCGGTTCGGCGATGTCCAGGTGGCCGGCGTGGCGTTCGGCGCGGCGGCGCATGTTGGCCAGTCCGCTGGAGCGGGTGGGCGTGCCGATGCCGTGGCCGTTGTCGGTCACCTGCAGGGTCAGGACGTCGTGGGCGACGCTGACGGACACGTCGACGATGCTGGCGTGGGCGTGCCGCGCGCAGTTGGACAGGGCTTCGCGGGTGACGGCCAGGACGTCGCCTGCCAGCGGTTCGTGGACGACCAGGTCGATGGGTCCGGCGAAACGCAGGTGCGGCGGGTAGCCGAGCTGCTCGGTGTGTGTCTGGGCGATGTGCACGATGCGTGCCTGCAGGCCGGCGGGGTCGTGGGGTTGCAGTTGGAA
>JBBQJM010000395.1:0-4126 GCA_038325895.1 Mycobacteriales bacterium | reverse complement strand
GCGGGTGGGTCGGTGCAGGACGGGTTCGCCGCAGATGACGATCGGCCGGACGGTCATGCGGCACAGCGTACGGAGGCGGTGTTTTCGTCAGCGCAAGGCAGGCCGTTCGCGGGGTTCCACGGTGGAGCCCCGACCATGTCGCGTCCCGGCGTGCGCGGAGAGGTTCGTCGTCACCAACGTCGACTCGCTGGCCGTCACCGGTGGCGATCAACTGGTCCAGGAGATCCTGAGCCTGCAGGCGGAGGCCAAGGCCATGTCGGCGGCCACGGTGGCGGGCGACGCCGGTGGGTAAGAGCCGTTCGAGATCGCCAAAACGGGGGCCGTCTGTCGGTCATCACAGCGAAGATCACGCACTGAGCATCCAAACCTCGGCTGACCCATCTGATTACTGACGGTCACGAGTTAACGACCGTTGACCACGGAACGACGGGTGGGTGGCCGGGCATCTTGCGGGTGGACGTCAACCTCCACAACCGCCGCGTTGCCGGGCGAGAAATGGCGGATTCCGACTCCTCCGGCGTGGTGACAATTGGGCCGACGGGCAGGATCCGGTGACCGGCGAGCCCCCCGCCGGGCTGTTCTTCATCGCCGACCAGCGCGATCCGCCCGCCCAGTTCACGATCCTGGGCTCCCGTTTGGGCAGGTCAGGCCGGCTCGATGAGGACTCGCTTGCAGATCGACCGCGGCCTACGGGTCCGTCCCCCCGGGATAGATGCGCCAGGCAATCGGTTCGACAAGGACCCCTTCGGCTGACGCCCGCGCTGTCCCTTTCGTCGCTGGGTGAAGATCGTTCAATCCAGGACTTGCGCGATTCCACAACGGGGTGAATCTTTCCCCTATGGGGTTGTTACCTATCACCTCATTGGGCCGAAAGGGTGTATCCCCGATTACTCTGTGGTAGAAATGAGATGACAACGCATGTCAGGGCTTAACCGGTCGCCCGTTTGGTCCACACGACGCAGACGTCGCGATTGGGAACTCCCTGCGGGCCGCGTCGACGGGCGGGAGATTCTCGCTGTCCTCATCAATCGACAGGGGAAGTACGTGTCGCAGGCGTACGACGCACGGTCACAGCAGATGTTCGCCGCTGCCGTGTGCCGAGTGCTGCGTGAATCCCGGCGCAGACAGAAGCTGACCCAGGCCGACGTGGCCCAGCGCACCGGCGGGCTGGTCAGCAAGGCTGCGCTGGCCAATTACGAAACCGGCCATCGGTCGCTCAGAGTGGACGTGCTATGGGTGATCGCGGGGGCTCTCGGCGAGGATCTCGGAACTTTGCTCACCACCGCCGAACGCGGCGTCATGCTCCGGCCCATGTCCGGCTCCGGCGGTTCGATCACCGTCGATGTCGCCGAGGTGATGGCGAGCAGTGACCCGAAACTCGCACCGGTTCGCCGGTGGTTCGAGCTGCGTCACGCCAGTCCGGGCACCGTCGTGACACTCGACGACGGAGCGATCTCGGCTCTGGCGTCCCTGATGAACGTGTCGGCATTGGAGTGCCGCCGAATCCTGACCCAGACGATTCGGAATAACCGCCCTGCCGATCATCACCTGCCCCGCTGAGCCGGGAGAACTGACCCCGGCCCCACCCTCCTGGCCCACGTTCTCGGTTCGATCGACTGTCGGCCGGGCGGCGACCCCGTTGCTCCGCCGCGCGTCCCCTTGACGGTGTTCGGTCCAGGCAGAATGACGCGGACGGCGGAAGCCGAACGACGGCAAACGACGGGTGTGATCAAGCTGAGCGGGAACCAGGCAGACGGTAATCCAGGCGTCAGTCCAGGCGTCAGTCCAGGCGTCACGGAAGCGGCGTCAGACGCAGTCGGAGGAACCGTGGGCGCATCGCCGGCCGCTGAGTCCGACGACCCGATCCCACCTCCCGCCGGACCCGCGGGCGCCAATTCGAGATTCGGTCGCCCGCGATCGTGGGCGATCGGGATCGGTGCCGGCCTGCTGGCGCTCGCCGCGATCTACCTCGTGGACCTCCTGCTCACCAGCGGCGAGATCGAACGAGGCACCACCATTGCCAGTGTCGACGTCGGTGGGCTGACCCCCGACGAGGCCACTGCGGTACTGAACGCGCACGTCCTGCCGCTCTACGGCCGTCCGGTCACCGTCGACGTGCACGGCGGACCGACCAGCCTTGACCCGGTGGTCGCGGGTCTCGCACCGGACGTCGCCGGCTCCGTCGCCGCGGCCGGTGAGCGCTCGGCCAATCCGATCACACTGCTCACGTCCTTCTTCCGGTCCAGTGATCACCCGCTCGCCGTCACTGTCGATCAGCCGACCCTGACTGCCTCGCTGTCCGCCGTGGCCCAGCAGACCGCGCTGGCCCCGGTGGAAGGGGTGGTCACGATCGAGGGCACCACCGTTCGCTCGGTGGCCCCCGTGACCGGTCGCGATCTGCAGGTGCCCGAGGCCGTCACTGCCGTCTCCGATGCCTGGCGCGCCGGTGGGCCCCGCTCGCTCGAGGGCTTGGTGCTGCCGGTCACCTCGTTGCCAGTGCGGGCCACCCCGGAGAAGACGCAGGCCGCGACCGCCGAGGCGACCGCGATCCTGTCCGCCCCGCTGGTGCTGGACGCGGCGGGCACTCCGGTCGAGGTCCCGGTGACTGCCATCGCGGCCGCGACGACGATCGCGCCCGACGCGGCCGACGGGTTCACCGTCACCGTGGATGGCGCAGCGCTACGCTCGCCGGTCGCGGCTGCGGTGCAGGCCACCGAAGCGGCGCCTGCCGACGCGACCATCGCCATCGTCAACGACGCGCCGGTGGTCAGTCCCGCGGTGCCCGGCGGGTCGGTCGACTGGGCCGCCACCGACGCCGCCATCCAGGCATCGTTGCGCTCACCGGCCCGCAGCGTGCCGGTCAGCTACACGGCCACGCCGCCATTGCTGACCACCGAGAAGGCACGGGCGCTCGGCATCAAGGAGGTCATCGGCGAGTTCACCACCGGCGGGTTCGCCAGCGCTTCCGGGGTGAACATCCGGGTGGTGGCCGAGAAGGTCAACGGCGCCATCGTCCAGCCGCGCGCGACGTTCGGGCTCAACGAGTTCACCGGAACCAGGGGCGAGGAACAGGGCTACGTCCCGGCGGCGATCATCCAGGAGGGCGCGCTGTCCAGGGCCGTCGGTGGCGGCATCAGCCAGTTCGCCACCACGCTGTACAACGCCGCGTACTTCGCCGGCATGGGCGATGTCACCCACACCCCCCACTCGTTCTACATCAGCCGGTACCCGGCCGGCCGGGAGGCGACGGTCTTCGATGGCGAGATCGAGCTGGCGTTCTCCAACGACTACGACACCGGGGTGCTGATCCAGACCATCTGGACGGATTCCGACATCACCGTGCGGCTCTGGGGCACCAAGCACGTCGAGGTGGAATCGATCTCCGGCGACCGGTTCGACTTCACCTCGCCGCAGGTCGTCGTCAAGCCCTACGGGCAGTCCTGCAGCCCGTCCGACGGGACGAAGGGTTTTTCGATCGTCAACACGCGGGTGATCAGGGACCTGGCCGGGGCCGAGATCCGGCGCGAGGACTTCACCACGGTCTACAACGGCCAGCAGAACGTGATCTGCTCGCCGCCGCCGACCGCGGCGGTGGCGCCCACCCAGGCGGAGGCGGCGGCCCCGGCGGCCGCGGCGGTGACTCCGGAGCCGACTCCCGCCGGCTAGTCCGCGCCGGCTCGCTGACGATGCTCATGCTGTGGGCGCCGACCGGTTGCTCCAGCGCGAGCATCGCACCCCGCAGCGTGAGCATCGCGCCGTCCCCGTTGCGGCACTCCCGCTACGCTGGCGCACGTCTGCCGCCGTGGCGCAACTGGTAGCGCACCCGACTTGTAATCGGGCGGTTAGGGGTTCAAGTCCCCTCGGCGGCTCGATCTCTTGACGCGGTGGCTTTGCCGCGGGCGGCTGAGCGTGTGGAGCGGCGCATTCCCCGGGCACGTGTGCGGCTGGAGCAGCCATCGCGGGCTTGCGTCTCGCGGGGTGTGGCGCTGCCCGCCGTTGTGCTGGCGCGCTGTTGTGCCGCCCCGAGCGGAGGCGTCCGCCACCGCCTCGCGCTCCGCCGCTGCCGGGCCGTGGACCGCACCGCGCCCGCAGCCGCTGCCGCGCCGTGGACCGCCCCGCCGCCCCG
>JBBQJM010000394.1:0-4131 GCA_038325895.1 Mycobacteriales bacterium | reverse complement strand
TCGAGCCGCAGAGCTTCGGGACAATCCTCGGACCCGCGGTGGCCTCGCCGCTGCGTTTCGGCCAATCGCTGACCGGCGTGCTGGTCACCGTGCGGGCGGCGGGGTCGGAGCCGTTCGATCAGGACGACGCCCGGCTGGTCGCGAAGTTCGCCGACCACGCGGCTCTGGCCCTCCGGGAAGCCGAACGTCAAGCCGCGCAACGTAAGTCAGACGTGTTCGCCGAGCGCGACCGGATCGCCCGGGATCTGCACGACCATGTGATTCAACGGCTGTTCGGCATCGGACTGTCCATGCTGACCACCAAGCGGTCCGCGCGGCCACCCGCCGTGGTGGCCCGGATCGGGATGCACATGGAGGACATGCAGCAGGTGGTCAGGGAAATCCGTGCCACCATTTTCGACCTGCAGATCGATCCGGCAAGCCAGGCCGACCTCCGGACCGCGCTGAAGAAGGTGATCGGCGAGCTGACCGAAAATGCCTCGCTGCACACCGCCGTGCGAATGACCGGGCCGCTGGACCTGATGCCCGCCGACCTGGCGCAGAACGTCGAAGCCGCGGTTCGGGAGGCGGTGAGCAATGCGGTTCGCCACGCGCACGCCAGCGAGCTGACGGTGACCATCTCGGTGAACGGCTCCGTGGTCATCGACGTCACCGACAACGGTGTGGGAATCCCGTCGGCAGTAGCGCAGAGTGGCCTGCACAACCTGCGGACCCGGGCTGCCGCGCTCGACGGAACCTTCAGCGTCACCGCTCGACCGGAGGGCGGGACCCGGCTGGTCTGGATGGCGCCGCTGCGACGGCCATCCCGCGAGCCGCTGGATGCGGCCGCGCTGGACGGTGTCGGTGAACCCAGTTAGATGTTGAAACCCAGCGCGCGCATTTGTTCGCGCCCATCCTCGGTGATCTTTTCCGGTCCCCAGGGCGGCAGCCACACCCAGTTGATCCGGAAGTCTGCGACCAGTCCGCCGTCCGGGCCGCCGACCAACGCAGCCGCCACCTGATCCTCGATCATGTCGGTGAGCGGGCAGGCAGCACTGGTGAGCGTCATGTCGATGGTCGCCACGTTCGCCGGATCAACCTGCAGGTCGTACACCAGACCGAGATCGACGATGTTGATGCCGAGTTCGGGGTCGACGACGTCCCTGAGAGCTTCCTCGATGTCCTCGACGTTGGCCTGGTCTAGATTGCTGGGGGCGGCGAGCGTTGCGTCTGCGCTGATGCCCTCATCCAGATCGGCGGCCGCACGGCCTTGCCGATCTGCAGACGGAGCGTCCTGGTAGGTATCAGTCATGTCGGTCATCCGATGCTCTCCTGTCGAGCCGGCGCGTACTCGGCGGCGGTGGTTGCTTGCATGGCGGCCGCGGTCTGCGCGGCGGCGTCCTTGAACGCCATCCAGCCGAGCAGCGCGCATTTCACCCGGGCCGGATACTTTGAAACCCCGACGAAGGCGATGCCGTCACCGAGGACATCCTCGTCCCCGGTGATGGTGCCGCGACTGGTGACCATCGCGGTGAACTCGTCGAGGGTCATCAGCACGTCGGCCAGCGAATGCCCGATGGCCAGGTCGGTGAGCACCGACGTCGAGGCCTGAGAGATCGAGCAGCCGAGCGACTCGTAGGAAACGTCGGCCACCATCAGATCGTCGCTCTGCGTAGCTTCGTCCCCGGTCTGCTCAGCCGGCACGAGTTTCACCCGCAGCGTGATCTCGTCGCCACAGGTGGGGTTGACGTGATGAACTTCGGCGTCGAACGGCGCCCGCAAACCCTGGTGGTGGGGCGTCCGGTAGTGATCGAGAATGATTTCCTGGTAGAGCTTTTCCATCTGCACGCGGCTCACCCCGCCCCGAAGAATCGCTGGCTGTCCCGGACCGCGGCGACCAGCGCGTCGATCTCGTCGACGGTGTTGTAGAGCGCGAACGAGGCGCGCACGGTGGCGGCGATGCCGAACCTACGGTGCAGCGGCCAGGCGCAGTGATGACCGACCCGCACCTGCACGCCGGCGTCGTCCAGGATCTGCCCGACATCGTGCGCGTGCACGCCGTCGACCACGAACGACACGGCGCCGCCCCGGTCCACCAGGTCCGACGGGCCGATGATCCGTAACCCGCTGATCGCCGAGAGTTCTTGCAGCGCATACCCGGTGAGGGTGGCCTCGTGATCCGCCACCGCCGTCATGCCGACCTGCCGGAGGTAGTCGACGGCGGCGCCCAGACCGACGGCCTGCGAGGTCATCGGCACTCCGGCCTCGAACCTGGCCGGCGGCGCGGCGTACGTGGCGCGGTCGATGAAGACCTGTTCGATCATCGAGCCACCGGTCAGGAAAGGCGGCATGGCCTCGAGCAGGTCGTACCGGCCGTACAGGACACCGACCCCGCTGGGTCCGAGCATCTTGTGCCCGGAGAAGGCGGCGAAGTCGACGCCGAGGCCGATGAGATCGACGGGGCTGTGCGGCACCGACTGGCAGGCGTCCAACACCGTGAGCGCACCCACCCGCTGGGCCGCATCGACCAGTTCGGCGACAGGATTGATGGTGCCCAGCACATTCGACTGGTGGGTGAACGCGACGAGTTTGGTGCGCGGGTTGATGATCTCGTCGATGGTCGACAGGTCCAACCGGAAGTCGTCGGTGACCGGGAACCAGCGCAGCGTGGCCCCGGTCCGGCGGCAGAGTTCCTGCCACGGAATGAGATTCGCGTGGTGTTCCATCTCGGTGACGACGACCTCGTCGCCCGGGCCGAGCCGGAACCGCTGCGCTGCCGGCTCGGTGCTGAAGGTCGCGTTCGACAGCGAGTACGCGACCAGGTTGATCGCCTCGGTGGCGTTCTTGGTGAAGACCAGTTCGTCGGCTCGGCCGACCCGTACGAACGCGGCGATCCGTTCCCGGGACGATTCGTAGAAGTCGGTGGCTTCCTCGGCCAACTGGTGCGCGCCGCGGTGCACGGCGGCGTTGTGCCCGGTGACGTACTCCTGTTCGGCGTCGATCACTGGTACCGGCCGCTGCGACGTGGCCCCGGAATCCAGGTACACCAACGGCTTCCCGTCGCGGACGGTGCGTTCCAGGATGGGGAAGTCGGCGCGGATCCGTTCGACGTCAACCGAGCTCAGGGTCCCTGTGCCCGCCGCCTCCGGCGCGGGCGACAGCTGCGCGGCGGGGACCACGGGTTCCTCGGGCAGATCGCCGGCCCCGGGACCGGTGGACAGCGCGTGGGCTTCAAGCTGATCGGTCGCTAGTTGATCGGTCGCTAGTTGATCGGTCACTGCGTCACCAACGCCGTCGGGCCGCTCACAAGGCCGCCGCCGGTGCGCCGACGAACCGGACGTACCCGGTGGCCTCGAGCTCGTCGGCCAGATCCGGACCACCCGATTCGACGATCATCCCGCCGGCGAACACATGGACCCGGTCCGGGTGGATGTAGCGCAGGATCCGGGTGTAGTGGGTGATCAACATGATGCCGACGCCTTCGCCGTTGGCGGATTCCGCCTTGTAGCGGTTCACACCCTCGGCGACGACGCGCAACGCGTCCACGTCCAGCCCGGAGTCGGTCTCGTCCAGGATGGCGATCTTCGGCTTCAGCAGGGACAGCTGCAGGATCTCGTGACGCTTCTTCTCGCCACCGGAGAAGCCCTCGTTCACCGAGCGCTCGGCGAACTCCGGATCGATCTCCAGCTCGGTCATCGCGGCCTTGACCTCTTTGACCCACTTGCGGATCGGCGGTGCCTCGCCGCGCACCGCAGTGGCCGCGGTGCGCAGGAAGTTGGACGTGGACACGCCCGGCACCTCCACCGGGTACTGCATGGCCAGGAAGAGGCCCGCGCGGGCCCGCTGGTCGACGGTCATGCTCAGCACGTCTTCGCCGTCCAGGACGACCGTGCCCTGGGTCACCTGATACTTGGGGTGACCCGCGAGCGAGTACGCCAACGTCGACTTCCCGGACCCGTTCGGGCCCATGATCGCGTGGGTCTCGTTGGACGAGATCGTCAGGTCGACGCCGCGCAAGATTTCGATCGGGCCCTCGTCGGTGCTGACCGACACATGCAGGTCGCGGATGTCCAGGGTTGCCATGTGAGTGCTGACTCCAAAATGTGTGAGCTGCGTCTTTGAGCTTTGCTGTTCAGGTCTTTGAGCTTTGCT
>JBBQJM010000393.1:0-4143 GCA_038325895.1 Mycobacteriales bacterium | reverse complement strand
CGCTGCAGTACATCACGTTCCTGAGCATCGGCTACATGGTGGCTCGTGGCCTGGCGAAGGCCGGAAGCCGCGAGAACTACACCCTCTGACGCCCGCTGGAGGTCCCGCAGGCGCGCCCATCCCACGGGTGCGCCTGGCGGGACCCCACCGGACGTGGACCGACCGACGCAGCGGATCCTTTCTGCGGGGCTTGACGTCCCGCACAGCATTCGCCGCGCTCTTTCGGAGCCTTGAACGGCGTCGGCTCGCGGAGCGCCGGTGTCGTCGTGGCGGGCTCGCCACCCTGCCGGCATGACAACTCCCGGCAAACCCTGCGACAGCCACACTCATATCGTCGGCTGATTAGTTGAATGGCTAATTTGCTCACAGGAACATCGCCGCCCCTACCTGACGTCCGTCGCGTTGATGCGGAACTTGAGTTGCTGACATTCGTCGGCCGCCGCCGCACACCCGAACACCAAACCCGATACGCCCAGTAACCCGGTGTGTTTTAGAAGCGTGCCGTGCACGGTTGTGGCGGCTGCCGCGAGGTGCGCCCAACTCCCCCCCACACCAGCGGCGGCAGGGGACTGGCCGGCGTTCGTCATCGACCAGGCGCATCAGGTAGGTGGTGAGCACGATCGCAATGCACAGGCCGTAGACCAGCGGCCAGAATCCGGACCCGAACAGCCGTGTCACGGCGAAGATCACCACGACCGCGATGGGCACACCCACCCCGTGCGCCGCGTACCGGGTGGGCCGCCACGGGAAGGTGAACCCAGGGTCCAGGTAGCCGGATAGGCCCGACAACCTTGAACGCGACACTCCCGCACGCCACGACCATCACCCCGTTGAGGAACGGGGTCGCAGCGGCCACTTCGCTCCCCTTGAGCGCCAAGCCCTCGGAGGGCGAACGCGCGCGGCGATAGAGTCTTTGGTCGTATTGGCCCGGTTGTTGACCTGAGGGGCGGGTCACCGACCGCGATTGCCGGACCATCCTGGTTGCATGCCTCATCTGCTGGTCGCCGCAGCGGGTCCAGGGTCGGCCCGTATGACTACCGGCCGGCCGCCGATTGATACTTCCGCACCGACAACGGCACGAAGATCACCAGAATCCCGACGATCCAGATCAGTGAATACACCACTGGGTGCTCGGCGGGCCAGACATCAGGCGGCGGAAGAGCGGGACTGGTGTTGCCGAACAGTTCTCGGGCGGCCAGCGTCACCGAAGACACCGGGTTCCAGTTCGCGAACGCCTTCAACGCCGGCGGGAAGTTGTCGGTGGGTACGAAGGTGTTGGCGATGAACGTGATGGGAAAGATGATGATGAACGAGGCGTTCTGCACCACCTCCGGCGATTTCACCGACAGCCCGACGAGCGCCATCAACCACGAAATCGCATAGGCGAACAGCAGTAACAGGGCGAAGGCCGCGAGCGCCTCGAGCACGGACGTCCGGATCCGCCAACCGACCAGCAGCCCGGTCACCGCCATCACGAAGATGGTGACGACGTTGTTGCCGATGTCGGCGGTGGTCCGGCCGACGAGCACCGCGGATCTGGCCATCGGCAGCGACCGAAATCGGTCGATGAGCCCCTTCTGCAGATCCTCCGCCAGGCTGGCGCCGGTGATGGTGCTGCCGAACACCACGGTCTGGGTGAAGATCCCGGCCATCAGGAATTCCTTGTAGTCCACCCCGGGCAACGGGATCGCGCTGCCGAAAATGAACGCGAACAGCAACACGAACATGATCGGCGACAGGGTGGCGAACACCAGTAGTTCCGGCACCCGCTTGATCTTGAGCAAATTGCGCTTGGTGATCACCGCGCCGTCGCCAACGGCCTGCGCAAGGGTCGTCACTGGTCCGCTCCCTTCAAGGCGTGCCGTCCCGATCGAACGGGAGCGGCACCGTCGGACGAGCCGGCATCGAGCGCGCCGTTGCTCGACGGGGCCTCCGACGCGTGGCCGGTCAGGATGAGGAAAACGTCGTCCAGGTCGGGCCGCCGTAGACCGACGTCGACCAGCGTCACCCCGGAGTCGTCCAGCAGGCGCAGCGCGTCGCGCAGCACCTCGGCTCCCCCGCGGACCGGCAAGGACAGCGACCGGGACTGCTCGTCGATCACCGGGTCGTCGACCCCCAACGGCGCGACCCGCTCCCGCAGGGTGGGCAACTCGGCCACATCCGACACGGTGAACTCCAGTCGGTGGCCACCCACCTGCGACTTGAGCTGGTCGGCGGTGCCCCGCGCGATAACCTTCCCGTGGTCGATCACCACGATGCCGTCGGCCAGCCGATCGGCCTCCTCCAGGTACTGGGTGGTCAGCAGGATGGTCGTCCCCTCGGAGACCAGCGACGCGATGAACTCCCACATCCCGATGCGGCTGCGCGGGTCGAGCCCGGTGGTGGGCTCGTCCAGGAACAGCACCCGCGGCCTGGCGATCAGCGAGGCAGCGATGTCGAGCCGGCGGCGCATGCCGCCGGAGTAGGTCTTGGCGATCCGGTCAGCGGCGTCCGCCAGGTCGAACCGGTCGAGCAGGGTGGTAGCGCGCTGGCGCGAATCCGACCTGGTCAGGTGGTACAGCCGCCCGATCATCTCCAGGTTTTCCTGGCCGGTCAGGTACTCGTCAACGGCGGCGTACTGGCCGGTGAGACCGATCATCGACCGCACCTCGTCGGCGTGCGCGACGACGTCCTTGCCGAAGATCCGGGCCGACCCCGCATCCGCCTTCAACAGGGTGGACAGAATCCGGACAACGGTGGTCTTGCCGGCGCCGTTGGGGCCGAGCAGGCCCAGCACGGTGGCCTCGGGAACGACGAGGTCGACCCCGGCGAGCGCCGTCGTCTCCTTGAACTTCTTGACCAAGCCCTCTACTTCGACGGCAGCCATCACGCCTCCGATCGGTGACGGAGCGACGGGTCGAGGCCGGCCGCGGTCGGTCGTTGAAACATCTTGGGTGCCCTTTCATGGCGAAGCATTCGGGTGGACATCTGCCGGACTGAAGTTGCCGAAAACTGACTGCCTGAGAACTCCTGACTGCCTGAGAACTCCTGACTGCCTGAGAACTACCTGCCTGAGAACTACCTGCCTGAGCACTGCCGGTCGATGGCGCCAGTACAGCAGGACACCCCGACAGTCCCGGGTTCGCGCCGCCATGCTCCTCATCCGCGAGCAGACCGGGCCGGACGGACGCCAACTACTAGGACGGCGACTGGCCGGGCTTCTCATCGCCGGTGGAGGATGTTCCGTATGGAATACCGCACTCTCGGCCGTAGCGGATGCGTCGTCTCGACCTTCGCGCTCGGCACCATGACCTTCGGCGCGGAGGCCGATGAGGCCGGCTCCCGCGACCAACTCGATGCCTATGTCGAGGCCGGCGGCAACCTGGTCGACATCGCTGACGTCTACGCCGCCGGGGTCTCCGAGGAGATCGTCGGCCGCTGGCTCGCCGCGCAGCCGCCGCGCAAGCGGGACGCGGTTGTGCTGGCCACCAAGGGCCGCTTCCCGATGGGCACCGACGTCAACAACGCGGGGCTGTCCCGCCGGCACCTGCAGCAGGCGCTGGACAACTCGCTGCGCCGGCTCGGCGTCGACTGCGTCGACCTGTACCAGGTGCACGCGTGGGATCCGGTGACCCCGCTGGCCGAGACGATGCAGGCCCTGGACGACATGGTCAGGGCCGGCAAGGTCCGGTACATCGGACTGTCCAACTTCACCGGCTGGCAGGCGCAGAAGGCGGTGGCGGTCGCTGCGGCAGGTGGTCTGGAGCAGCCGATCACCCTGCAGCCGCAGTACAACCTGCTGGTCCGCGAGGTCGAATGGGAGATCGTGCCGTCGTGTGCGGACGCCGGCCTCGGGTTGCTGCCGTGGTCACCGCTGGGCGGCGGCTGGCTGACCGGTAAGTACACCCGGAAGTTCCGACCGGCCGGCGCGACCCGGCTCGGCGAGAACCCGGAGCGCGGGGTCGAGGCCTACGACCGACGGTCGGCCCAGGACCGGACATGGGCGGTCGTCGACGCCGTCCGGACCGTCGCCGACCGGCGTGGCGTGCCGATGGCCCAGGTCGCCCTGTCGTGGCTGGTCGACCGGCCCGCCGTGACATCGGTGATCCTCGGCGCCCGCACCCTGGACCAGTTGCAGGGCAACCTCTCCGCCGCCGGGCTGCA
>JBBQJM010000392.1:0-4144 GCA_038325895.1 Mycobacteriales bacterium | reverse complement strand
GGGTCGCGCCCGCAGCGCATCACAACGATCCTGAGAACGAACAACCCGATACGCATCCGCACCGCCATTCCGCTCGATCTCCCGAGAAATCGTCGAATGATGACGACCCGTCAGCCGCCCGATATCACGCGCCGAATACCCCTGCGCGATACATCGGGAAATCAGCTCCCGCTCCTCAACAATCAATGCCGGAAATCTGCTCACCCAACACCTTGCCCATCGGTCGACGAAAACCCTAGAATCCTATCAGGGTGTCGCTATGACGGTCTGACCCCGAGCTGTGATGACGCTCAGGAAAAGGGTCTCGGCCGCCTGCGACCGCGGCCAGTCCTGAACACCGTTATTGGCTTGATTTCGCGGCTTTCGCAATTCGCTGACGACCGTGGTGTCCAGCAAGTGGCTCACAGTTCCGGATCCAGCAGCCCGAGGTGCATCGGCTCGGGATCGAACTCGATGGTCTCGCCCTCCATTGCCAGCCAGTCGACCAGATCGACCCTCCGTCCGGCCAGGCGGTTGTAGTCATCAATAGTCAGCAAGACGTGGGAGGGTCGCCCGCGGACCGTGATGATCACCGGTCCGTCAGCGGCTGCCCGCTTGGCAGCACTGACGTCCTGATTGAATTCGCGCGCGGAGACAGTCGCCATCAGCGCCTCCTTGTAGGTGCGTACCTGCACTACCACGGCGGCCGACGTTAGCGAATTGGAATGCTGTCCACGTCGGGCAGTTCGTGGAACCGGGGCCGCGATCGGTCGTCACCACGGTGCGTCCGGTAGCGGCAGCTGTCGCCGCGACGATGATCTCGTCTGCACGCGCTTGACACCGGACCGGTGGACAAAGGCCAGCAGCACGGGGTGTCTCGCGGCGTTGTTGATGTCGTTGGCGATCCGACTGGCCAACGGACACCCTCGGAGCTGCCTGAGAACAGCACTTCCGCGGAGAACTCCGCAACGAATTCCTTCCCCACCGGACCCCGCGGTGGTTCGCCGTGGTGGACGGACGCGGCAGGATGGCGTGGACCCAGAAAGCGGATACGGAGACGAGCCTGCTGGTCATCACCAGCCATCGCACACCGCTGCCTTATCTCGCTTACCTGCGCCGCGAGCGAATTCCGGACGTTGTCGCCGGCACTGAAGGTGTTGACCTCGGAGTGTGCTGGTAAAGATCCGCACACAGCTGGGGGTGGAATGCGTCGTCTCCGAGGCGGGTGGCGGGCTCAACGGGGCACTGCTGCGAGCAGGTCTGGTCTTAGCTGCATGTGGTGACCATCCCTGCGCTGAGTCCCGACTCACCTTGACACGCAGGGCTCCAACCCGGTTCCGTCGCGGACGATCGATGTGACAGTCGGCGCACACGGCACCATCTGGGCGCACTACGAAGTTGAGGAAGGTCTCGTCGAATCAGTCCAGCCCCACGCCGATGAGCTGCTCGGGATCCATCACCCGAAGCCCGGTAGCTCAGCCGAGCCCAGGGATCAACCTGTACCAGGCGAGTTCATGGTTGGGCTCGTCAGCGAACCAGGCCCACGTATCCGAGGCTATGTCCTTGAGACGCTTCTTCGCAGCGGGATGGTTGCGCGATTGGAACGCGGTCAGAAACGAGCAGCGGTCGGCCTTGATGTTCTGCCTGGCAGCCCACCTGAGCAGTGCCTTGCGGCGCTCTGTCGTGATCGGCCCATCCGTTGCGACGGCCTCGATGATCCAAAACTGGACTGGGTCGCTTCCGAGATCGGCGATCAGCGCGTCGGGGAGGACGTTGGTCTGGTCGATCCTGATGCCGAGCGACCGAAGGGCGATCTCATCTCCGAGGTGGACCTTGTCGCCGGGCTCTGAGATGGCGAGCACAACGGGTTCGATCAGGCGGGCCGACGCCCATGTCTCGATGACACCCTTAAGAATGACGCTGGACATGCCCGGTTCTAGAGTACGGGTCTGCTTGTTCGGCAGGGTCACGGTAACCGCGTGCTCGGCGGCCTCTTTGTCGAGGGCGAAGTTGACCTTGAGTCGCGTGCCAGGGTCGAGGTGGTTGTCGCGCCAGGCCGTCGCGGCATCGACGAAGTCGTGACCGCGCAGCGACGGGTCGAATAGGTCCGCGAAATCGTCCACCAATGCCCACCTCGGCTTGCTGCTGGACGTCGCCAAGCCGGGGCGCATGCGTAGCGCTCCATGTTCCCGCCACTTGCGGAAAGTTTCGTCCCGCAGGGTCTCTCGGCTGTTCTCGCGGTAGGCGGGTGTGAACGCGACACCCCACTCGGTGTGCAGCGTCTCGAGAGCGTTGCGGCTACGGGCCGCTGCATTTCTCCAGTCCGTGCGGTCGGAGTCGCCCGACCGACCCAGCGCCTCATCGGACATCCAGATCACGGTCGACGGCCGAGCCCAATGGACCCGGCTGACATCGTCGTTGGCGGCGCACACCGCGTCGACATCGATGAGTGCGGCGATGGCTTGCCCGGCGAGGGGCGATGAAAGCACTGGGTCGAACGCGGCGCGGGAAAAGATGACTTGGAGGCGCCGCTCCGCTTCGTCTGGGACGATTGTTGGCCGCACTATATGGCTCTTGGCGTGTAGCCAGCGGCGACTGCCGCCTCTAGCGCATTGCCTTCGAGTGCTTCCCACAAACCAACTGTGGCACGAGAGGGCATCGGGATCGACTGCAATTCGTATGCGCTGAGGGCGACCGAGCCAGAAATGGCGCGGACGATCTGGTCGAGGGTCTTGGTGGCCAGCACTCGCGTCAGCGCTGCGTGGGTGAGCGCGGCACCGGGGCTGGGGCGCAGGACGTTAATGTGATTCTCGACCGTCACGCGACCGTGCCGAGCCTTCAGCTCGTCGTCGCTGAGGTGCGCGGCAACGAGGCGACGTGTCTGTTCGGTCGCTGTAGTGCGTTGGACCAGAACCGCAGGCTCGTTCAACAGCATCACCGATTCGTCGGAGGCGACGGCGAGCGTGAGGTATCGCATGCTGTCACGAACAGGATCACGATGTAGGCGCCCACCGTCGAGGTCTGCGGCCCAGATAACGTGTGAGCGCTTCGGCCCCCAAATAGGCGACAGATCGTTTGAGCGCCGGTTCCAAACAAGTGGACCGGTCGACGCGACCCAGCCGAGAGAGGCCAGGGTCTCGGTCATGGCTGACGCCGCGGCGGCGACTGGGGCGTCGTCCGATCTACGGGGCAGCACCCACGGCTTATCGGACCGCTGCACGCCAACTGTGGCTATTGTTTGCACTCTGCTACCGAGGCTAGTGATCCGCGTCTTCTGACGCTTACGACGCTCGAAGACCGCAATACAAGTCTCCTGTAGGACGGATGTGAACACCCCGCTGCGATCTTCTACAAAAGTGATAGCGCTCATGCCTGCTTCGCGACCCAAGTAGCCACGGAGTTTGGCGAAATACCTTCCGCTTGTGAATGAGGTGGGCACAATAGCGGCCAGGACGCCTGTCGGGTCCAAAGAATCGACTGCCGCGGCCATGAACATGCCGTAGAGATTGGCGTGCCCGTAAAGCACGTGGGCAAACCGGTCACGCTCGGTTCTCGGTAAACGCACTCGTCCATAGGGTGGGTTCATTAGGACGGCATTTGCAGGCCGCTCGGATTGCGCGAGGCCGTCCGCAACTCTTGCAAGCGCGGGTAACGGCTTGCGGATGGCATCGGGTACACGTGCCAGGGTTGGCAGCATCTCGGCTGCCAGGACGACATTGGCGACCCAGACAGCGGCTGGGTCAGCGTCGATACCCTCGATCAGACTGGTGACACCCGCCAGAACCATCACTGGATCGACGACGTACGAGGCGTGCAGATGCTCACGGAGAACGGGCAGCAGTAGCGCGCCCGCGCCGCAGGCGGGGTCGCGAACAAGGCCTTGCAGCGTCTGGTTCTGCGGCGGGAAATCAAGCGCCGTTCTTGTCAGAGACCACAATTGAGATGCGAGTTCCCTAGGGGTGTAATGGCGGCCGTGGCGCGCCCTCGTCGCTGGGCTCAAGGCCTCTACATATGCCTCGCCGACTTGTTCGGCGGTTAGGGAACCCCAAGACGCACCTAGCGGGGGATCGTGCGGCAGGTCGACTGGCGGCTTCGCGTTGACAGCGCGCTGTACGTCGAGCCAACTGCCAGACAGACCGGCGCTATCTGCTTGCGACTTCCACCA
>JBBQJM010000391.1:0-4152 GCA_038325895.1 Mycobacteriales bacterium | reverse complement strand
GACCGACACGTACTCGCCCAGCGCCATCGACACCGCCCCGGCGACCAGCCCGGCGATGCCCGCGGTCAGGATCGGCCCCGGCTCCGGGGTCACCGCGGCCACCCCCACCACCAGGCCGGCGGTGGACACGATGCCGTCGTTGGCGCCCAGCACCCCCGCGCGCAGCCAGTTCAGCCGCTGCCCCATCCCACCGGCGTGCGGCTCCGCGGAATGCGCGGACGGGGCATCGGATTCATCGCTGTCACTCATCGGTTCGTCCCCTATGCAGGTTTCAGGTGTCCGCGCCCACCCCGGTGGACGTCTGCCCGGTCTCCCATCCGGGTGGGTGCCCGCTCAGCCTAGGGGCGAGGTGGTCACGGGTCCGTCCACCCGGAGTCGGGCGGTACCTCCGCCCGTTACCGCTGGGCGGGCGATCCGTCACGGAGGTGACCACCATGAGCGCAGACCTGGGCGGTAACCGACCATGCCAAGGCGCCCGGCGGCAGGGGACAATGCCGCAAAGGCGGCTCGGTCCACCCACCCGGCCGCCTCCGCGAGGGGCCCACCCGGTTTCCGGTTTGGACGAGCGGGGTGAGCCACCTGCGTGTTCCCGACGGCCCGCGTCCCGCCGAGCGTTCCCAGGTCACCGCCGGCGCCGACGCCCGGCATGCAGCGGGGGTCCGGGCCCGGTGAATTTCGCGCAACGCCTCTGGCTCGCCGCCGGCATCGTCGCGGTGCCCGCGTTGGCGATCGGCCATCTCAACGGGACGTGTCCCCGCCCTACGCTGCATTTACACCGAGGCCGCGGCCGCGCCCCGACTGGACAGCACATCGGCGAGCGAGTCCAACGCACCAGGCACCAGGGTGAAGTAGGCCCACACCCCCCGTTTGTCGCGGGTCAGCAGACCGGCATCGACCAGCACCCTCAGGTGGTGGGACACGGTGGGCTGAGAAAGGCCGAGCGGTTCGGTGAGGTCACACACGCAGGCCTCGGCGCCCTCGTGGGCGGCGATCATGGACAGCAACCGCAGTCGTGCCGGGTCCGCGATGGCCTTCAAGGTCCGCGCGAGATCCGCTGCAGAGTCAGCAGTCAGCGGCTGGCGAACCAGCGGGACGCAGCAGGCGACGTCGGCGAGCGGCAGGGTCGCGGAACGGGTCATGAACCCAGTATGCCCGGCGTATTGACAGACGTCGATATCTGGTTCACCCTGGGTGAGACATTGATGGGCGTCTATGTAAGGGGTTGGCGATGACCAGCTCGGATCAGGAGATTCGGGAGCACGTGCGGGACCGATACGCGGCGGCGGCGTTGTCCGGGTCGGCGGCGAGCTGTTGCGGACCGGCGGACGGCGGCCCGCAGACCAGCTGTTGCGGACCGTCGGACGCGCTGTCGGCGATCAGTGACACCGAGGATGGTGACATCTTCGGCGCGGCCCTCTACACCCCGGGTGAGACCGACGGTTTGCCCGAAGAAGCCGTGCTGGCGTCCCTGGGCTGCGGCAACCCGCTCGCCGTGGCCGAGATCCGCGAAGGGGAACGGGTGCTGGACCTGGGGTCCGGTGGCGGGATCGACGTGCTGCTCTCCGCCCGTCGCGTTGGCCCGACCGGGTTCGCCTACGGCCTGGACATGACCGACGAGATGCTGACCCTGGCCAGGGCCAACGCGGCCAAGGCCGGCGCGACGAACGTGGAATTCCTGAAGGGTCAGATCGAGGACATCCCGCTACCCGATTCCTCGATCGATGTGGTGATCTCCAACTGCGTCATCAACCTGTCCACCGACAAGCCCGCGGTCATCGCCGAGATGTTCCGGGTGCTGACACCCGGTGGGCGGCTGGGGATCTCCGACGTCGTCGCCGAAGACGACCTGTCACCGGCGGACCGGGCCGAACGGGGCTCCTACGTCGGCTGCATCGCCGGCGCGCTGTCCCGGTCCGAGTACCTCGCTGGCCTGACCGCGGCCGGGTTCACGGACCCGGAGGTGGTGTTCACCCACGAGGCCGCACCCGGGATGCACGGGGCCATCGTCCGCGCCGTCAAGCCTTCCCAGGTCGCTGCCGAGCGGGTGTCGTGATGACCGGGGCCGCGCGCCGGATCACCGCGGTCTTCGCCGGTCGGGCCCGGGTCAGCATGTGTGACTCGTGCGGGTCGGTGTCGGTCTGCGACACAACCTGCCGTCCGGGTGCGGCCAGAGACCGCGCGATGGCCAGTTACCTCAGCGTCGGGTTGCCCCGCTGAGTGCGGCGGCGGGCAGGTTGAGTTCGTCGAGCAGGTTCCGGACCCGGCGTTCGATCTCGTCCTGGACGGGACGGACGCCGGGCACGTCCCACCCGGCGGGGTCGTCCAGCACCCATTCCTCGTACCGTTTCCCCGGGAAAACCGGGCAGGCGTCACCACAACCCATCGTGATCACCACGTCCGCGGCGCGGACAGTCTCATCGGTCCAGGGTTTCGGGAACTCACCGGAAATGTCAATGCCACGTTCGGCCATCGCCGCCACGGCTGCCGGGTTGACCTCGATCCCGGGTTCGGAACCACCGGACCAGGCGACCGCCCGGTCACCAGCGAGGGCGGTGAAGAACCCCATCGCCATCTGCGAGCGGCCTGCGTTGTGCACGCACAGGAACAGCACGGTGGGTTTGCCGTCATCGCGGCGGCCCTCGATCTTGGCCACCGCCCTGAGTCGTTGCCGGGCGAACCGTTCGGCCATCAACGGCAGAAACTTCACCACGGTCGCCCGGGCGGCGAACTGGTCGAACGAGGAATGCAGGAACCTCTCGATCGTCTCGGTGCCGAAGACACCCTCGAACTCGGTGGCCAGCCGGGTCGCCGCCGTCCGCAACGCCAAGGATTCGTCCAGGCTCAGCGTGTTCCAGGTCGGGGTGCTCGGGGTCGGGGTGGTCGGTGTGGTGCTCACGGATTCCCTCCAGCGGGGGGTCGGTGGTTTAGGACGGTTCAGTGCTCGCCCGCCGGTGCGGTGACGGTGGCGGCGAGCCGCTCCACCCGGCGGGTGATGTCGGCATCGGCGGTCTCGAAGGCCTCGTCGGTGTCGACCCGGACCGGGTCCGGGATCGACCAGTGCAACCGGTCCCGCCCAGGGTCGAGCTCTTCATGCACGTTGTCGCACACCGCGACCACCAGGTCGCCCTCGTGCAGAACTTGTTCGATGCCAACGGGTTTCACCCGACCCAGTCGCAGCCCGTGCCGTCGGCCGGCCGCGGCCGCCCGCGGGTTCACCCGCACCGCGGGGTGGGTACCGGCCGACGCGGCCGGGACCGGACTGATCGCATTCCACGGGCCGCCGCCAACTGCGAGCGGGCCGAGTTCGCCGTGCACACGAACACCACCCGCGGCACCGAACAGCTTTTCGAGAGCCGATCATCGATTCCGGCCTGGGCCGCCGCCCACACCACCGGGTCGTCCAGGCGCAACTGCATATAGCTGCGCCGCCGGTCACCCTCGGACCGCACCCGCCGGATCACCCCGGCCTCCCCCAGCACCCTGAGGTGATGCGCGAGCAGGTTGCTGCCCAACCCGACGGTCTCGGCGAGCTCACCCGGTGAGGCGTCACCCGGGCCGAGTCGGTCCACGATCGCCAGGCGCACAGGTTCCCCCAACGCAGCATGGACAGCCGCTCAACGCTCAACAGTCACCATCACTTTGCCTCCACCAGTGTTGAGTCAAGTATGGTTGAGATATGTCGCACGTCAAGCCCCGCACCCGGTCTCCCTGCCGCGACAGTCGCTCGACGAGACCATCGGCACCGGGCTACTCGTGACCGTGGTCGGGTCCGGGATCGCCGCCGGCCAACTCTCGCTGGGGCGACACCGGTCCAGCAACCGGGCGCGGGATCGGTGCGATCGTTTCCACCGCACGCCTTGTCGCGTTGATCTTCGTGCTCGCCCGACAAGACCGCACCTGGCTGCCGATGACCCGGTAGCCGTGACCCGTCCGTCCACCGCCCAGTTCTCCAGGAGAACCGATGTCCGACAAACCCACCGTGCTGTTCGTCTGCGTCCACAACGCCGGCCGGACCCAAATGGCCGCCGGCTATCTCACCGCGCTCGGCCACGGCGCGATCGAAGTGCGCAGCGCCGGATCCATTCCCGGTGACCAGGTCAACCCCGTCGCGATCCAGGCCATGGCCGAAGAGGGCATCGACATCTCCACCCA
>JBBQJM010000390.1:0-4158 GCA_038325895.1 Mycobacteriales bacterium | reverse complement strand
CGCGGCTCCGCGGGAAGCGAAGGACAGCCCGCTACTACTGCGAACAGCCGCCGACAGCACAGCCCGAGGCGCCAGTGCCGGACCCGCCAGGCGGCGGCGGAACCCAGCCGAGACGGTGCTCCGCCAGGCCCCCGTGGCGGGCCGTTCCAGCAGGCCACAGGTCTTTGTGCCCTGGTTGGCGTGCGCAATCAGCGGGATCGTTGAAGGACGGGATGCGGACCTTTCGGTGAGAGGACCAGCAATGTCCACCAATGACAACCGCCGCGCCGGTACCGAAGCGCGCGCTGCGATCGGAAAATCGGTCGTTCCGCTGACCATGCACGAGGTCGCGATGCAGCACTATCTGGCTGCGGTCGCGTACCACGAGCGAGTCGAACTCGGCCGGCCAGCGGTGACGCCGACCGGGCGTCCCGCCGGCCAGGCTCCCGCCGTCGACGTGCCAGCGAAGGCGTCCGCCGGACCGAGCAAGGGAACGACGGCTTCGACCGCTGCTGACCCGACGATCCACCAGACCCACACTCGCAGAAGCGATCTCATCGTGGTCGGGGTGGACGAGTCGGCGGGATCGGCTCGTGCGGTGGACTGGGCAGCAGCGGAAGCCGCGCGTCGCCACGGTTCCCTGCGGCTGGTCCATGCCGCCGCGGATCTCACCCCGTTCGGGGCGGAGGGCGCCGTGTACGGCGTGGTCAACCTCGCCGTGGAGCGGTTGGACGAGCACGCAGCCATGGCGATGGGCCGCGCGACGGCGCTGCTCGACCGGGTGGCCGCGGACGTCCGGCGGACCCATCCGAGCCTGGCGGTGACGACCCGGCTCGTTCGCGACAATGCATCGGCAGCGCTGCGCCAGGAATCCGAGGACGCGGGTCTGACGGTCGTCGGTTCGCGAGGTGCCGGCCGGCTCACCGGGGTGATCCTCGGCTCTGTGGCACTGACCATCGCCTCCGACAATCCCGCTCCGGTCGCCGTCATCCACCGGCACGATCCGATTGACGCCACCGGTCCGGTGGTGGTGGGGGTGGACGCTTCGCCGAGCAGCGAAGGCGCGATCGCTCTGGCGATCGAAGAGGCCGCGCTGCGGAACACCGGGTTGGTCGCAGTCCATTCCTGGAACGATTTCGTCATCGACCAGGAGTTCCCGGAACTTCCGCTGACCGTCGATCTCGACGCGATCGAGCAAGAAGAATATGCGCTGCTGTCCGAGCAACTGGCGGGGTGGCAGGAGAAATACCCCGATGTGCAGATCCAGCACAATGTCGTTCGGCGCCGGCCGACGCACGCCCTGTTGGACGCCAGCAAGGGCGCGCAACTCCTGGTCGTCGGTTCGAGGGGGCGGGGCGGATTCACCGGTCTGCTGCTCGGCTCGACCAGCCATGCCGTGATTGCCCACGGCTTATGCCCGGTGATCGTTGCGCGCCAGTGACTCTCGTCGCGTCAGGACGCCTGACGAGCCGCGCACCCGACTGATCCCGGTCGGCCCGAGCGCCCGTTGTCGGCGGGGTATTGCGCTGCGCGCCGAATCGATTCCGGCGTTGGTGCAGGACCTTTGGCCCTTTCGAAGCAGCCAGCCAACGGCTGAGAGTGAGCAGCAGCAAACGACTTCCGGTGATGGCCGGGGCGCGATCGGCGAGACGGAGGACGGATCTCATGCACATCGAACCATCGACCAGGCCCGCGAAGATCCAGCGTCAGCGGACGGCGAAGGACTGGCGGCCATCAGTGGAGGCGCCGCCGTGCATCAGCGCGCGCGACGTGATGAGAGCGGATCCTGACCGGGTGGACGCCAACGACTGCCTGCAAGAGGTGGTGCACCGCATGCGCAGCCTGATGGTGGCCTCCCTTCCGGTCTGCAATCCCGAGGGCGACCTCTTCGGCATGATCAACTACGGCGACATCGGCTCGCGCAACAGCATCAACGACGGCGCCCTGTCGACCACCACCGCCGGCTCGCTGGCCGAGCAGCCAACGGTGACGATCGACGTCGATGCTCCCGTCGACAAGGGCATCCTCCAGCTGATGGGCAGCAGGCAGGTGTGGATGGTTCCGGTGCTGGAGGGCAAGCGACTGGTCGGCGTGATCCACTACTCCGACCTGAAGCGCTACACCTGAGTCGCCCCTTGCCGGTGCGCGAGGTGTGCTGGTGACGCCGTTGTTGTCGGCGGCGGTTGCTCTTGGCTGCGTGCGTTCCCGTCGGCCCCCCGCACTGGGCGCCGGCTTTGTCTACTGGGCGCCGGCTTTGTCTACTGGGCGCCGACAGACGCCGGCGCCCAGTCCCCTTTGTGGCGCCGAGTGCTGCCGGCATCGACCGGTGCGGCGCACGCGGTGCTTGTTGCGAGCGATCGGTCGCGGGTGATCACACGAACAGCGTCGACTCCATCAGCTCCTCGCTGTGCCACGCGGACGAGCGCGGAAAGCGCGCGCCGACCGGCGGACCCGGCACGGACTGGACTGTGGGGACGGGCTGGCTGTACTCGATCTGACCGGCCTGCGGGAACCGGCAGCCCACCGGCGGCAGGTAGGCGCGCCGCACGTTCATGGCGGACACGTCGGTACCGGTGACGGAATCGGGCCAGCTCCGGGGGTAGCGGGCACCCACCGGGAGTGTGCGGCGGGCAAGCACTGCGCGGCCTGCAGGGGTGGAGTCGGCTTGCTGGGGAGAGTTGTCGGACATGGTGTGTTCCTTTCCATCGTGGTGGCTGGGGCCGGTTGGCTCGCGGCGCGCCCCGCAGGATTCAGTGCTCGATGTGCGAGTTGACCTGGGGCGATGTCACTGACGATGCCGGGAAAAGGACCTCCAGCCGATCCACCGATCGCCCGATTGGCCGGATGATGGCGGCGTCCCCCGATTGGTGGACAGCGGTGACCGGGACCGTTGGGGCGACCGGGAATCATGTCGATGGGCGGGGGGAGCGCGTCCGTCGTCTGCCGCCCGCGAGCGCCGTCTACTCCAGCAGCGGGCGCCCGGCGATGGGGAGCAGGCCCGCCGAGACGAGTTCCACCGTGCCCGTCACCGCGATCGCCTGGACCAGCAGCAGCGAGACGAGCACCAGCAACTGCACGGCTCCCGCCTGAACCGGCGAGGCCCCGGCCAGCAGCACGCCGACGAACGCACCAGGGAGCGTCACCAGGCCCACGGTGCGGGTCTGGTCGAGCCCGGGCACCAGGGCGAGAGCGGCCGAACTGCGCGCGACCAGAGTCACCCCCTCCCGGCGGGACAAGCCGATGGAGAGCGCCGCTTCGTACGAGCCCCGTTGCATGGTCAGCTCCTCGGTCAGCCGCCGGCCGGCGAGGGAGGTCGCGGTCATCGCCCCGCCGATCAGGATCCCAGCCGTCGGGAGGATGGCGATGGGTTCGATGGGCATCGCGGTGCTGAGCAGGATGGCCGTCATCGTGGGCACGATCCCGGCCAGGATCGGCGCGGCCGTCCACCAGGACCGCGGCCGGAGCGAGCCGGTGATCCGGTGCGCCGAGGTCCCGGCCGCCACGACCACCATCAGCGTCAGGAATGCGGTGGTCCAGCCGATCGAGCGCAGCACGAAGCCGATGACCAGACTGACCACTGCGAGCTGCACGGCCGCCCGGACGGCCGCGAGGGCGATGTCCCGGCCACGCCCCAGTCCGGCCAGCTCCGTCGTCGCCGCGGCCGCCGCGGCCAGGATCACCAGCAGCGCCGCCAACGGCCAGCCGAGCGTCACCGTGTTCATTCGTACCTCCCGCCGTGCGGCGCACGCGATGGTCCACCGTTGGGTGGTCTCGTTCGTACCCGCCCTGCGGTAGTCTTCAGGTCGCCCGGGAATCCTGGGTGGCCGGGATGTGGCGCAGCTTGGTAGCGCACTTGACTGGGGGTCAAGGGGTCGCAGGTTCAAATCCTGTCATCCCGACGCAGCGGCTCCCTCACCTCAAAGCGCAGGTGGGGAGCCCTTCCTCGATCTAGCGTCGGCCATCTGGCCCTGACAGTCTGATTTGGCCCCGGGGTGACGGGGCAGGTTCTACCGAACGTCGCAACGCCTGAGCAGGATTGAGCAGGCGATGGCGCACCGGTCACCAGGTCCGGCACCACAGGTCGAGAAGCGGGAAGAGTTCGTGCGGTTGATCGCACGGGGCGTGCCGAACGCGGAGGCCTGCCGGATCGTCGGCATCAACCGCCGCACCGGGACACGC
>JBBQJM010000389.1:0-4200 GCA_038325895.1 Mycobacteriales bacterium | reverse complement strand
GTGTTCCGTCGTGTGCGCTTCCCGGGGGAACTCGGGGGCGGACCCCCGGAGCGTTGGTCTTTGCTTTTCGGGGGAACTCGGGGGCGGAGCCCCGGAGCGTTGTGATCGAAAAGGTAGAATTCGACGTGGTGAGGCGACATCACCACGTTTGGTGATTGAGGTGATGACCCGGCGGATCGCGCCTTGGTGAGAGGGTGATCGCTCCGCGCCGGGCCGTGATCAGCGGTCGCGGGTGCGTGAGAGCAGGTCGAGCTCCTCGGCTCGACGGATGGCTGCCCGTCGGTTGTTCACTCCGAGTTTGGCGTAGATGCCCTTGGTGTGGGTGCGCATCGTGTTCACGGACACGAAGAGCCGTCGCGCGATGTCGGGCCCGTCCAGGTCGGTGGCCAACAGCCGCAGCACATCCAGCTCGCGTTCGCTCAGCGGATCGATGAGACCCGGGCCGCGGCGGACCTGATCGCCGAGGGTTGTCGTGGGGGCGTTGTCGCCGCCAGCGGCACAGGCGGCCAGGAGTCGGCGAACGTAGTCCCACCCGGCGCGCTGTCTGGTGACCGCCATGAGCAAGGACGTCATCGGTGGTCCCGCTCCGACAAACACCTGGAGATAGCCTTCCGGTTCGGCCAGGGTCAGCGCTCGTTCCAGCGGCGCCAGTGCGCCCTGGGTGTCGCCGCCGGCATGGTGGGTGAGCGCCTGCAGCACCAAGATCTCGATGACGCTGCCCGTTCTGCCCCCGGCGTCAGCGTCCGACAGCAGGCGCTGCAACAGGCGGGCGGCCTCGGTCAGGGAGCCCTTGGCGCCGTCGGTCGTGCCCTGCGCCAGGAGCACCGTGGCGAGGGTGATGTGCTCGCATTCCCGGATGTACGTGAGGTTGTCGTCCACGGACAGGTCCTGCTCCCGGGCCCAGCCCAGTGATTCGCCGACGTTGCCCTGCGCGGCCAGCAGGCGTGCCCGCAGCGCCGGGACGGGCCGAACATTCGGCAGGAAGTCGCCCAGGTAGACGCGCTGTGCCTCGTCGACGAGGGTCAGCGCGCCGGCAAGATCGCCTTGGGATTCCCGGATGCGGGCCATCGCAACCCGCCACCGGTAAGGGTTCTGCGGCAGCCCGGTGTGTTCGCCGAGCTCCTGGCTGCGCAGAAGGTGCTGGGTGGCGGCCGCCAGATCGCCACGCGCGCAGGCGATCTGACTCATGCCCACATACATGTCCGCCGTTCCGCGCAGCACGGTCTGCGCTTCCCTGCCGGCGAGCTGCAATGCCTGCTCAAAGGTGCGGAGCGCGTCGCAAAGGCGGCCCTGGGTGATTCGGATATCGGCCAGCGTGATCGAACATCCCAGGACGTCAGAGATGTGCCCGGCCCGTCGCAGCCTTTCGACACAGGCGGAGTACTCGCGATGCGCGGCGTCGAGATCTCCGCGGCCCCAGAACGCCAACCCGGAAATGGCCGAGGCCCCGGCTCGGGTGAGGTCGTCATCATCGGCCGCGCAGTCGATCGCGAGTTGAGCGTGCCGCAGGGTGGCGGGTGCGTCACCTCCAACCAACGCCAGCGCAGCCCGGTACATCTCTATCGTCCCTCGGAGGCGCGGGAGCTCCGCCTCGTCGACAACGACCAGTCCCTCCGTCGCTTCCGGCCCGCCGCGATCGTGGGTGGCCGGCTCCAGCCACCGCTCCGCATCCTGCAGGCGTTCCTTGACTCCGTCGAACTCGTTGCCGGCCATCAACGCCCCGATGAGGCCGACCGCGAGCACCGGCCTCATCCGGACGGTCTCGTCGGGGATGACGTCGAGCCAGCCACGGATGGTGGCCTCCTGCCTGTTCCGCTGCAGCGCCGAGATGGCCAGCTCGACCAGGTCCGCCGCCCGCTCGACGTCCCCGGCGGCGAGGGCGTGGCGGACCGCCAGCAACGGCTGCCCGTCCTGGTCGTACCACTGGCTGGCCCGGCGGTGCAGGCCAGTGATCTCGTCGGGCCGCTCATCCTGCAGGTGTGCCTGCAACATGTCCGCGAAAAGATGGTGATAGCGGTACCAATGACGGCTGTTGTCCAGCGGAACCACGAACAGGTTGGCGCGGTCCAGCGCCTCGAGGGCCGCCCTGCCGCCGGGCTCACCGGTCACCGCGTCGCACAGCGGGCCACTCAACCGGTCCAGCAGACAGGTCCGCAGCAGGAACGTCCGGACCAAACCGGTCTGACGCTGCAGCACCTCCTCCACCAGGTAGTCCACGATGTACCGGTCATCGCCCGCGAAACCGGCGATGAAGCCGCCGATGTCGTCAAGTCCCTGCATGGAAAGCGCCGCCAGTTGGAGCGCGGCGATCCAGCCTTCGGTCCGTCCCTCCAACGCGGCGATGTCTTGCGGCGAGAGATCCAGCCCGATGACGTCGTTGAGGTAGGCCGCCACCTCGTCGGCGGTGAAACGCAGGTCGGCGGCGCGGACCTCGACCAACTCGCCGCGGGCCCGCAGCCGAGCCAACGGCAGAAGGGGGTCAGCCCGGGTGCTGATGACGATGTGGACCCGTGGCGGGAGGTGCTCCAGGAGGAACACCATGCCGTCCCGGACATCTGGCCCGTCGACGAAGTGGTAGTCGTCGAGCACCAGGTCGACGTCGTTCGGCACGGTCGAGAGCTCGTTGAGCACCGCGGCGAGGACCGATTCGATCGGCGGCTGGGCGGCTTGCAGGAGTGGGAGCACGCTCGCTCCGACGCCAGGCACTGCTGTCTGCAGGGCGGTGATCACGTAGGTCCAGAACGTGCCGGGTTGGTGGTCGCGCTCATCCAGGGAGAGCCATGCCACCGCCCGGCTCTCCGTGGCCGCGGCGGCGAGCCATGCAGTGAGTACCGTCGTCTTGCCGAAACCCGCGGGGGCGGAGATCAACGTCAGCCGGGCATCTGATCCACGGCTCAAACGCCCGCTCAGTCGAGGACGGGCGACCAAACTCCGTCGAAGCTGGGGCAGGTACAGCTTGGTCTCGACCAGCGGGTTTGCCAAGGCACTCCCGTCAGGGGCTATCGCAGTGGGGACGCGCACGAGGGTAGAGCACGTAGCCGCTCGTCAGCCAACGTGGGATGGTTCCGCCGTGGTCCAAGATCTGGCGGTCATGATGCGGACTGGCGCGCCACCAGCCGGGGGCGCAGTCGATGAAGGCGCGGCATGAGTCCGTAGATGACAATCGGCACCGCGATCGTGGCGAGGATGAAGGTCCGCAGCACGATCGGGACAGCCGTCAGCAGGCTGCTCAATCCGAGGTTGAGAACGGTGAGCGTGGGGAAGACCGCGAGCCAGATCATCACCGTCAGCTGGTGCTTGGACGGCGGAGAAGCCGGTGTTGGTCGGGGTGTCGCTCGATCAGTAGACATGTTCGTGCTCCTCGAGAGTCTTTTCGGGTGTGGGGTGCGGTCGTGGTGACGGGTAGCCGAGGGTGGTGATCAGGTTCTGTCGCCGCTGCGGGAGGCTGCTACAGCCTGCTGAACGTCTTCTCCGACGAGGTCTGCGTTGACAGCGATGGCGACCGAGGATCCCTCGCCGGCGGCGGTGATGACCTGCGCGCGGGGATTCGCGGCGTTCCCGGCGACCCAGACGCCCGGCACGTTGGTGCGCCCGGAGGGATCGACCTTGAGCCAGCCGTTGTCATCGATCGCGCATCCCAATCCGGCCAGAAGATCGGTGTTCGGGGTGAGACGCGGGCGGACGAAAACCGCTGTGCGCCGAACAATGGTGCCGCTGTCGAGTTCGATTCCGCGGAGATGGTCGTCATCCACGACGAGCCGGGCGACGCTGCCCTCGACGATGCCGATGCCCAGGGCGGTGAGTTGCTCCCGGTCGTCCGCGGTGAGGGTGTCGGTGTGCGGGAAGAAGACGACGTCCGGCGACCATTGGCGCACCAGCAGTGCGTGCTGGACGGCGTCGGGCGTTCCGCCCAGGACACCGAGTTGCTGGTCGCGGACCTCGTATCCGTGGCAGTAGGGGCATGCAAAAGGTCCCGGGCCCAACGCTCAAGGACGCCGGGAATGTCGGGTAGTTCATCACGCAGCCCCGTGGCCACAATGAGTCGCCGGGTCGTCAACCGCGGACCGGCGGACAGCAGGACTCGCAGCCCTGGGCCGCTGGCCCGGTCGACCCCGGCCACCGTGCCGGTGATCAGGTGGCCTCCGTAGCCCTGCACCTCGGCGCGCCCCGCAGCGAGCAGATCTCCCGGTGGCATGCCGT
>JBBQJM010000388.1:0-4209 GCA_038325895.1 Mycobacteriales bacterium | reverse complement strand
CGCCAACTCTCGGACCTGCAGGCAGCCGGCTACACCGGCTGGGTCGGGCTGGAATACAAGCCCTCGGACCCGGCCGACAGCGCCGCCTCCTTCGGCTGGCTGCCGCGCGACCGCCGCGGCGCAGCGGCCTGACCGGACAGCCATCCTCTGAACAACTCTCGAACGGAGTTCAGCATGACCAAGATCGCCTTCATCGGCCTCGGCATCATGGGCAGCCCGATGGCCGTGCACCTGGCCAAGGCCGGTCACGACGTCGTCGGGTACAACCGCAGCGCAGCCAAGGCGCAGCCGCTGGTCGACGCCGGCGGCCGGGCGGCCGCCTCGGTGGCGGAAGCGATCGCCGAGGCCGAGGTCATCTCGGTGATGGTCCCCGATTCACCCGACGTCCGTGACGTGCTCACCGGATCCGGCGACGCCGCAGGGGTTTTCGACTCCGCAAAGCCTGGCGCGCTGATCATCGACTTCTCCAGCATCCGCCCCGACGTCACCGTCGAACTTGCCGAACAGGCCACTCAGCGCGGATTCCGGCTCATCGACGCGCCGGTATCCGGGGGCGAGGCCGGTGCGATCAACGCGGCGCTGTCGATCATGGTCGGCGGCACCGCCGAGGATTTCGCCGCGGCCGAGCCGATCCTGCAGGTCGTCGGCAAGACCATCGTGCACGTCGGGCCGAACGGCTCCGGGCAGACCGTCAAGGCCGCCAACCAATTGATCGTCGCCGCCAACATCCAGGTATTGGCCGAGGCCGTGGTGTTCCTGGAGGCGTACGGCGTGAACACCGAGGCCGCGCTGAAGGTGCTCGGCGGCGGTCTCGCCGGCTCGAAAGTCTTGGACCAGAAGTGCGAGAAGATGCTCACCCGCTCCTTCGAGCCCGGCTTCCGGATCGAGCTGCACCACAAGGATCTCGGCATCGTCACCTCCGCCGCCCGTGAGGCCGGTGTGGTGATCCCGGTCGGCGCGATCCTCGCCCAGCTGATGGCCTCGGCCAAGGCGGTCGGCGACGGGGCGCTGGACCACGCCGCGCTGTTGCGAGGCGTCGAGCGCCTCTCCGGTCGCTGACCTCACCGGTCTCCGGCCCACCCAGTACCCAGAACTGACTCGAAAGGCTCTGTCATGCCTCGTATGACCGCAGCCAGCGCCGCGGTGGAGATCCTCCGCCGGGAGGGCATCACCCAGGCGTTCGGCCTGCCCGGCGCCGCCATGAATCCCTTCCACCGCGCGATGCGCGACCAGGGCGGGATCTCTCACACCCTGGCCCGTCACGTCGAGGGCGTCTCGCACATGGCCGAGGGCTACACCCGCGCCGCGCCCGGCAACATCGGGGTGTGCATCGGCACCTCCGGTCCGGCCGGCACCGACATGATCACCGGGCTGTACTCGGCGTCCGCCGATTCCATCCCGATCCTGTGCATCACCGGGCAGGCACCCGTCGCCCGGCTGCACAAGGAGGACTTCCAGGCCGTTGACATCACAGCCATAGCATCCCCCGTGACGAAGATGGCGATGACGGTGCTGGAGGCCGCGCAGGTTCCCGGCGCGTTCCAGCAGGCGTTCCACCTGATGCGCTCCGGCCGGCCGGGTCCGGTGCTGATCGACCTGCCGATGGACGTGCAGCTCACCGAGATCGAGTTCGATCCCGAGACCTATCAAACCCTGCCGGTCTACAAGCCGGCCGCCAGCCGCGCGCAGATCGAGAGAGCTCTCGACCTGCTGGCCGCCTCGGAGCGCCCGCTGATCGTCGCGGGCGGCGGGATCATCAACGCCGACGCCGCCGACCTGCTGGTCGAGTTCGCCGAGCTGGTCGGCGTCCCGGTCATCCCGACGCTGATGGGCTGGGGCGCCATCCCGGACAACCATCCGCTGATGGCCGGCATGGTCGGCCTGCAGACCTCACACCGGTACGGCAACGCCACCATGTTGGAGTCCGATTTCGTGCTGGGCATCGGAAACCGTTGGGCCAACCGGCATACCGGGTCGCTGGACGTCTACACCACGGGCCGGACGTTCGTCCACGTGGACATCGAGCCGACGCAGATCGGCCGGGTCTTCGCCCCCGACCACGGCATCGTGTCCGACGCCAAGGCCGCCCTGGAACTGTTCGTCGAGGTGGCGCGGGAGCGGGCCGCCGCGGCTGAGCTGCCGGACTACGGGGTCTGGGCCAAGGAATGTCAGGTGCGTAAGTCGACCCTGCAGCGGCGCAGTCACTTCGACAACGTGCCGATCAAGCCGAAGCGGGTTAACGAGGAGATGAACAAGGCGTTCGACGAGCACACCCGGTACGTCAGCACCATCGGGCTCTCGCAGATCGCCGGTGCGCAGTTCCTGCACGTGTTCCGTCCGCGGAACTGGATCAACTGCGGCCAGGCGGGCCCGCTGGGCTGGACGCTGCCGGCCGCGCTGGGCGTGGCAACCGCGGGCCCGAGCGCGACCGTCATGGCGTTGTCCGGTGACTACGACTTCCAGTTCATGAACGAGGAACTCGCGGTCGGCGCGCAGTTCGGCCGGCCCTACATCCACGTCGTGGTCAACAACGCCTACCTCGGGCTGATCCGGCAGTCGCAGCGCGGTTTCGAGATGGACTACGAGGTTCAGTTATCGTTCGAGAACGTCGACTCCCCGGAGCTGGGTGGCTTCGGCGTCGACCACGTCAACGTCGCGGAAGGCCTGGGCTGCAAGGCTGTTCGCGTGTTCGAGCCCGACCAGATCGCACCCGCGCTGGAGAAGGCCAAGGCCCTGATGCAGGAGTACCGCGTCCCGGTCGTGGTCGAGATCATCCTGGAGCGGGTCACCAACATCTCCATGGGCGGCGCCGACATCGCCAATGTCATCGAGTTCGAAGAACTGGCCGAGCGCGGCGAGGACGCCCCCACCGCGATCGCCCTGCTGGACTGAGCCGAGCCGATGACTCACGTCCTGGTCGCCTCCGACAAGTTCAAGGGCTCGCTGACGGCCGCCGCCGTCGGCGAGGCCGTGAGCGCGGGGATCCGCGGGGTGTGCCCGACAACGGAGGTGGTCGTCGTCCCGGTGGCCGACGGCGGCGACGGCACCTTGGCCGCCGCCATCGCGGCCGGGTACCACCCGGTTCCGGTGACGGCGAGCGGGCCGACCGGCGAGCGGGTCGCGACGCGCTACGCCCGGCGCGGTGATCGCGTCGTGGTGGAACTGGCTGACGTGTCGGGACTCTCGCAGCTCTCGGGTGGTCTCGCACCGCTGACGGCGAGCAGCCGAGGCACCGGTGAGGTGATCGCCGCCGCGCTCGACGCCGACTGCCGGCAGATCGTGCTCGGCATCGGCGGCAGCGCGAGCACGGACGGCGGTGCCGGCCTGATCAGCGCGCTCGGCGGTCGACTGCTGGATGCCGGCGACGGCGAGATCGCCGACGGTGGTGCGGCTCTGGAGCACATCGCGCGGCTCGACCTGTCGGGATTGCATCCTCGGCTGGCCGACGCGGAGATCGTGGTGGCCTGCGATGTGGACAATCCGCTGACCGGGCCATACGGGGCCGCCGCCGTCTACGGGGCGCAGAAGGGCACGTCGCCGGATGACGTGGGTCGCCTTGATGGGGCGCTGGGTCGGTGGGCCGACGTCGTCGCGGAGGCGACCGGCTCCGACCACCGGGGCGCACCGGGCGCCGGCGCGGCCGGCGGGGTCGGCTTCGCCGCGATCGCCCTGCTCGGCGCGCAGTTGCGTCCCGGCATCGACTTGATGCTGGAGCTGGTCGACTTCCATCGCCAGTTGGCCGGCGCTCGACTGGTGGTCACCGGCGAGGGGTCGCTGGACGAGCAAACCCTGCACGGCAAGGCACCCGCCGGGGTCGCCGCGGCCGCCCGTGCTGCCGGGATTCCCGTGGTGGCGGTGTGCGGCCGCAGCCTGCTGACCACCGAACAACTCACCGCCGCGGGAATCTCCGCGGCCTACAGCCTCGAGGATCTGGAGCCCGACGTGCAGCGATCAATGACGAACGCCGCGCCGCTGCTGGAACAAATTGCCGGTCGGATTGCGGTCGAACACCTGGCGGGATCGTCATGACCGAGCGGTACGACCTGATCCTGCACGCTGCGCGGGCGATCACCGACCGCGGTGAGGTTTCCTGCACGGTCGCCGTTCGTCGTGGGAGCATCGCCGCGCTCGCGGGTTTCGGTACGGATCTCCCCGCCGATCGGGTCGTGAGGCCGGCCGCCGACGAGGTGCTGCTGCCCGGCCTTGATG
>JBBQJM010000387.1:0-4251 GCA_038325895.1 Mycobacteriales bacterium | reverse complement strand
CGAGCAATGGTCCCGCTCGCTCCCGCACAAGGAATGGTGGAGCAGGTTCCTCCGCGACCCCGGCGGCACCGGCTTCTGGCACGAGACCTACTTCCTGCGCGGTGGTATCGAAGCGATCTACGACGGCATACCCCGATCGCTCGGACTACTCGCGTTCGCGCCGGCTCGGCCGGCGCGCGTCGCGTTCCTCTCCGCCCGACGGCGAGCCCATCTCGAAGGCGCGGAAGAACTCTCGCCAATGGTCCCCGATGGCCAGGCGTGGTGAATACCGCCGGCTTGCGGGGGCGTGATCCCACAACGACGGCCATTCGCCGCAGCGCAGCGACCGGGCCAACGGCGGCCACCGGTCGGTATCGGATCGGTGGTGCTCCCACTCCGGTTGACATGGACGACACACTGCCGCCGGGTCCCGGCAGTAGCCGCCCGCTGCGGATCCTGCTGCTGTGTTCTTCGTTCAATGGCTTGTGCCAGCGAGTCTGGACCGATTTGCATGCGGCCGGACACCGGGTCACCGTTCACCTCGCGGCGGACGAGCCGACCCTGCAGGCGGCGGTGGACGCCGCCGACCCCGACCTGGTGCTCTGCCCGTTTCTGCGGGAGCGCGTCCCGGCAACGGTGTGGCGCGCCAGACCGACGATCGTCATCCACCCCGGGCCAAAGGGCGACCGGGGACCGTCGGCCCTGGACTGGGCCATCATGGACGGCGAACCTGCGTGGGGGGTGACCGCAGTTCAAGCGGTCGAGGAGATGGACGCCGGCCCGATCTGGGCGTCTCACGACTTTCCCGTCCCCTCGGATCCGCCCCGCAAGAGCGCGCTGTACAACGGCCCCATCACCGAGACCGCAATGCAAGTCATCCACGAGGTGATCACCAAGACCGTCGACCCCGGTTTCCGCCCCGAACCGCTGGACTACACCCGCCCCGACGTACGTGGCCGGCTCCGACCGCAGGCGCGCCCACCCGACCGTGCGTTCGCCTGGTACGACCCTACCGAGCACATCCTGCGTCGGATCCGCGCCGCGGACGGCTCACCCGGCGTCACGACGACACTGTGCGGGCTGTCGGTCAAGGTCTACGACGCGCACCGCGGCACCCGGGGCGAAGAGCGGCGGACTCGCAGTGCTGAGCCGGGCACCGTCGTGGCCCGCCGGCAGGGCGCCGCGTTGATTCGAACCGGCGACCACGCGATCTGGATCGGCCAGCTCCGTTCCCGCGTCGACGGATCCCCGTGGAGCGTGAAGCTGCCCGCCACCACCGCGCTGTCCGGTCGACTCGACGGGATCGCGGAGGCCGGCGCCGACGCTGGATACCGGGAGATCGGCTACCACCGCGACGGGCCGGTCGGGGTGCTGACCTTCCGGTTCTACAACGGCGCCATGTCCACCGGCCAGTGCCAGCGGCTGTATGCCGCGCTGCGCCATGCGACCACCCAGGACACCCGGGTCCTGCTGCTGCGCGGCGGTGACGTGTTTTCTCACGGCATTCACCTCGGCGTCATCGACGCCGCGGCCGACCCCTGCGCCGAGGCCTGGGACAACATTCAGGCCATCGACGACGCCTGCCGGCAGGTCATTGCCTGCACCAGTCAGTTGATCGTGTCCGCGGTATCCGGGAACGCCGGCGCCGGCGGCGTCGCGTTCGCCTTGGGCGCCGACCGCGTCGTCATGCGCGACGGCGTGGTCCTCAACCCGCACTACCAGACCATGGGCTTGTACGGATCGGAATACTGGACCTACGTGCTTCCTCGCCGTGTCGGCGACAGCACAGCCCAATCCCTGACCACAGGGTGCCTGCCGATCGGCGCACAGGGCGCCGTCCGCACCGGCCTCGCCGACCTCAGCCTGCCCGGCCACCCCGCCCAATTCGACCGCGCTGTGGATCGCTACGCCGCCCGCCTCGCCAGCCGCGCTGACTACAACCAGCAGCTCGACACCAAGCAGACCACCCAACACGCACATGAACAACGCCGCCCGCTGCATTCCTACCGACGCGCCGAACTCGACCAAATGCGCCTCGACATATTCGCCGACCGTCATGGCTTCGCCGACGCGCGTCGCCGTTTCCTGAAACCCGACCGACCGATTGGAGCGAACCGCTAGCCGAGCCACAGCTCCTCGGGGTCACCACTGAAAAGCGATATCCATGCTCGGGAGGCAAATCGCTCTACCCTCACGATGCCATCGCACGACAGTCCGTGGATCTGCCCGACACCAGGTGGGTCGATGGGCCCGACCATCGTTCGGCAGCAACGACGAGATGATTGCTCGCGCGCTGGGCAGGAGCGCACCGTCACGGCGCAGACCGCCCTCTCAATCAGGAACCTCTACGACTGGGTCCACCCGAGATCGCCCGCCGAGGCGAACTCGGGCGACGATCGGATGGGGTCGCAGGTACACCGCCGCCGCGCCTGACCGGCTAATGGTCAAACAATGGGAATTCCTGCGACGGGTGACCGCCGGACCACCCATTTCTTCATGGTCAAATCCCGATTCGTGGTGACGCCTATACCGGCTCCGGGACCTCGGACATTTTCCAGAGCGCGCTGGCCGGGCCGGGCGCGTGTCGCCTGCGCGCAGGGTCCGCCGCGGCGTTCGCCAGCAACGACGCCTTCGGCAGCAGGAAACAAGACCTTCACCGATCCCCGAATCCGTACGACCGTCGTCGAGCGAATCACTTCGCGGGCCAGATCATCGATTCCCGCACGCCCAGCTATCGACTCGCCCGAGCCTCGGCGACGGACAAGTCCTGACCGTTCGTCACGCGGGGCGATCCGGCAACCCTGCGCAGCTCAGCTCAGCTCAACTTGGCGGAGCGGCCTTCGATGACGTTGGTCGCTCGTTCGCTGCGCCCATCGTGCTTCCTCTCAATTCACTCTTGCCTGATGATATCGACGGAAATCTCCACGGCCGGAATCGTTCCCCTGTTCTCGAGCCAATGGTTCGTGTTGCGATCATCGGGCCAGCCCACGCCAGGGCCATAGTCCGTGGCCACCCCGTTTCGGTGATCAGTGATCGTCCCCTGCAAGATGTAGACGGTGCCTGGTCTGCCTTCATGGTTGTGAATCGGGCCGAAAACGCCTCCAGGCTCGATCGTCACCATGCGCATTCGAAGTTGGCGGCCGTCCATGCCCTCGATCTCACCGGCGAGGTCAACCGTTGTGAGGACGTCCACGGCGACACCTCTCGTGTCAGGTGCCACTTGTTCCTTGCTCATCGTCCTTTCTCCTCTCCCGGACGGCCTCGGCCCAGTCGACGGAGCCGACGCACACGATGACCACGCCTCTTGAGTCGTGCCCCTCTCAGCAGAGTCCACCGCAGCGTGGAGCGCTGCTGCACATGTTCCACCAGTCAGATCGTCTCCGGTGCTGTCACGCATTGTCCGGCGCTGAGCCGTACGGACAGGTGAAGCTCGACGCCAACGGCGATGACCGCGGCAGCGGCAAGAAGGCGCCGCTCGAATCCGGTCTGACCGATCGACCAGCTCGATGATGGGAACGCCAAGGAACGCAAGCGATGATCACGCTGCGCCGGGCAGATCACGCCGTGTCGCTGCGGTCAGATCTCGCATGCGGTTGAGATGGGCTAGAGGCCTGGGTTGCTCGCGTCCAGCGGCTCAACGGGTCCAGTGCGAGTCTCACCCAATGGCGCGGATTCTCGATGAGCGAGGAGTCCGCTTCTCTCGACGCCGTCCACCAGACGGATATTACTCTGGGCCCGCGGGTGCGGTCAGTGCGCGCCTTTGGTCACCATCCGCATGATGCGCGCGTTGAAAACCGCGAATCGGGTGAGCTGGAAGCCCACGCTGCGTCGGCGTCGAAGGGTAGCTGCTGTGGGCAGTGGGGCTCGGCTCAGGTCCGCTGTGGGCTGGTCGCTCACCGTGGTGCCGGGGACCGGGATGCAGGGGTCTGTCGTCGTCATGTCACTCACTCCGGGATCAGCTGCCAGCCGGGATGGCCCTTGGCCTTGTAGATGAACAGGTAATGGAGCATCAGCTTCACCCAGTGGCCGCTGAGCCCGATCTCGCCGCGGGTGTCTTTCAGGTCCCGCCCGCTCGGGTAGCGGACGTAATCGGGAACCACCGGCATCATCGTCATCGCCGCGGCCGAGCCACGACGCAGGCCGTGCCCGGCGGAGGCCACACAGGCCGCCCCCATCGAGGCCATCGACGCCTGGTGGGCCGGGGCGTCGGCACCGTGCTTGATGCGGTCAACGATGGTCAGGGCGGCGGTTTTGCCCATCACGCCCGACGGC
>JBBQJM010000386.1:0-4274 GCA_038325895.1 Mycobacteriales bacterium | reverse complement strand
AAGGCCCGACGCTGATCGACTGCCCGACGCTGATCTGACTGTGCGAATTCAACGGCGCTGATCAACCGCGCTGATCCAACGGACTGATCCAATGGGCTGATCCACCGGGCTGATCCACCGGGCTGATCCACCGGGCTGATCCACTGACGCTGACTCACCGGCGCGGTCTTTTGGCTGCGGACATCACGACGCCGACCCGCGGGCCAGCCAGTCCTCGACCATGTCGAGGAAGGTCGACGCCTGGCGGACCATGTCGTCGGCGTCACGCGCAGACACCAGTCGCTGGATGCCCGCCTCGGCCGCCTGACGCTTCGCGGATCCGGCCGCGAAAAACGCCGCCCACTCGGAAAACTCGGGCGCCACCTTCGACATGAGCTCCCAGGCACTCCCCCGGCGTCCGCGGACCGGACGGGCACGCGCCGCCAGCACGGCTGCCGCCGCCCGCAGCGCAGCGAGATGCGCTGCGGCGTAACGATCGGCGGCGTCGGTCGCCCGAATGGCCCGTCCCAGCCCCCGGCCCGCGTCGGCCAACAGATCGCGGGCGGCCTGCGGAACCGGCGCAGTCACGTCGATCCGGCGCGAACGGCGTGACGTCCGGCTCGTTTCGTTCGACACGTCGGTGGAAAACATCGACTGCTCACCCGCAAGCCCGACCGCAGCCCCGCGACGATCGCGGTAGTCCGCAAGCACCTTCATCGTCATCTCCGCTCCCCACTTTCGAACCTGTGTTCGATAGTACGCCTGTTCGTTCTTCCTGACCAGATCCACTCTACGAAAGGGGTCCGACAGCGCCCGTGGCGTGCTGTCGAGGCTGGCCCGGGGTCAACTGCCTACCGGGCGATGCCTGACACCCAGCGGACCGCAGAGCGATGTGGGTTGGGGTGACTCACGCTGTGGTCAACGAGGTGAGGCCGGGGCGGACCGGCACGCGGGATTGGCGTCCGGCACCCGGAGAGCAATCGCAGATCCGCCACGCCACCGAGCGGCGGTCAGCACCGACGACCCGGCAGGTCGTCTCCGGCGCTCGGCCGGGGCGCTGCCCGGCGAACCTCCGGCCATGATCTGATACGCCCATGCATCGCCCGCTTCACCATGCCCTCGGGGACGGGCACCCGGGAACGAGCCCGACTTCCGGTTCGGCGCCAGCTACCCTGCCATCCACCGGACCGACCCCCGGGCCGGCGACCGAGCCGTCCGCCGGCCCAGCGACGAACCAGGGCTCAGCCACGACCCCAGGCTGGGCCAGGATCGCCTTCATCGACCCCGCCGCATTCCGGGCAATGGTGCCGGAACTGATCAGCGTCTACGTGGCGGCCATGCGGTATCCGGCCGATGTCGTCGGCGCCCGGGGTGTGCTGTGGGAAGAGCACAGCCTGCGCGCCGGGTTCGCCTGCGTGGTGGCACTCGACGCCGACGACCGCATCCGCGGGCTCACCTACGGCTATCGCGGACTGCCTGGACAGTGGTGGTACTCCGAGGTCAGACGTGGACTGGGAAGCCAAACAGCAGAACAACTCTCGGATTTCTTCGAGCTCACCGAACTGCACGTACGGCCCGACTCGCAGGGCCGCGGGCTGGGCGAGTCGCTGCTGCGGATGCTGGCCGACAACCGGCCCGAGCGACGCATGCTGCTGTCGACGCCGGAGGGCGAGAACCGGGCCTGGCGCCTTTACCGGCGCCTTGGCTTCACCGACGTGCTGCGCGACTACCGGTTCTCCGGCGACCCGCGAGCCTTCGGCATCCTCGGCCGCGACCTGCCGCTGGATCCGCCCACCGCCTCGGGTTGATCGGCGTCCAAGACCGAGACGCACGACCGAGACGCACGACCGAGACGCACGACCGAGACGCAGGACCGAGACGCAGGACCGAGACGCAGGACCGATTCCGCGACCGCGCCGCCGTCGCTACCGTGGCACGAGGCCGATGGCCGCCCGTCGGGCCCCGCGAGGCTCAGAGCGCGGCGAGCCGTTCGGCGAGCGGGTCGAGGCCCATGCCTCCCATGTTCAGCCCGGCCATGTGAAAAGCCTTGAGGTCGAACTGGTCTCCGTGCCGCTGACGGGCGTTGTCGCGGCCGGCCAGCCACACCCGCTCGCCGATCTTGTAGGACGGCGCCTGCCCCGGCCAGCCAAGGTACCGGTCGATCTCGTCGCGGCAATGCGCCGGGTCGCTGATCGTGCGGGTGAGCAGGAACTCCAAACCCAGATCCCCGGTCCACCGCTCCCCCTCGTGGAAGCCGGTGCCGCGCGGGATCTCCAACTCCAGGTGCATGCCGATGTCGACGATCACCCGGGCCGCCCGGAACAGCTGGGAGTCGAGCATGCCCAGCAGCACACCGTCGTCGTCCAGGTACCCCAGCTCGCGGGCCAGGCGTTCGGCGTACAGCGCCCAGCCCTCGCTGTAACCGGAGGTGTCGGACAGCAGCCGCTGGAAGTCGTTGAGGCTGTCCTTGCGGATGACGGCCGTGCCGATCTGCAGATGATGACCGGGCACGCCCTCGTGGTAGACCACGGTCGTCTCCCGCCAGGTGGAGAACACCTCCCGGCCCGGCTCCACCGCCCACCACATCCGGCCGGGACGGGTCAGGTCGTCGCTCGGGCCGGTGTAGTAGGCGCCGACGCTCCCGCCCGGGGGTGCGACCTTGCATTCCAGGGTGCGCAGTTCCGGTGGAATGTCGAAGTGCGTGTCAGCCAGGTCGGCGACGGCGCCGTCGGACAGTCCCTGCATCCAGGCCTGCAGCCCGTCCAGCCCCTTGACGTGGTACTTCGGGGCAGCGTCCAGCGCCGCTGCGGCCCCGGCCGGCCCGGCGCCGGGGGCGATGCGCTCGGCGACGTCGATCAGCTCGGCCTCGATCGCCAGGAACTCGGCCCTGCCCCAGGCGTAGGTCTCCTCCAGATCGATCGTCGCCCCGAGAATCTCCCGTGACGCCAGCACGTAACGCTCCCGGCCGACGGCGTCCTTGACCGGTGCGCGCTGTCGCAGCCGGGTGCGGAGCTTGTCGGCGAGTTCGGCGTACGCCGCGTCCGCCGCGCCGGCGGCCGCCGATAGCCGCGCGGTCAGCTCAGGCCCGCGGGTGCCGTCGGGGTTCACCGACGCCGCGAGCCCGGTGAAGAAGCCCTGCTCGTCGCCGTTCCCGGCGTAGGTGTCGCACTGTGCCGCGCATTTCTCGATCTGCCGGACGGCGGCGATCTGGCCGTGTTCGGCGGCCCACTCCAGGCTCTGCCAGTACCCGGCCAGCGCGCCAGGCACGGCGGCCATCCGTGCGGCCAGGACAGCGGCCTGCTCATCCGCCTCGGTCGGCATGAGGTCGAAGACCATCCGCACGTTCTGCAAGGGGGACGCGATGACGTTCAGGTCCCCGTGCCGCCACCCCGAGTCGTAGAGGTCGCGTTCCACCTGGAGGCGTTCGGCCAGGACCTCGCGGGCCATGTCGTCGGCAACGCCGGTGGATTCGGCCGCCGCCAGTCGATCGAGCGTGGTCGTCACCAGGTCATGGCTCGTGGCCAGCCCGGCCGGCGACAGGTCGTCCAGTGCGGATTCGTCACCGGGGAGGCCGATATAGGTGGCCATCATCGGGCTGGTGCGGGCGAGGTCGGCGACGTAAGCGTTGGAAATATCGTTGATGGCAGACATTCCGCCGACGCTACCGCGCCCCGTCCGGGTCGACATCGGGGTTTCCCGGGGCGTTCTCCTCTGCCAGCGTCTGCGCCATCTCGACCGGTCCGTCGTCGGCCGCGGGCAGTTTTCCGGTGCCGGCGCCGGGGTCTGCGGTGTCGCGCCCACCGGCCCGGCGATCGCCAGGCAGTCCTCCGCCTGCCGCGGCCGTGCGCGGATCGGCTCCCTCGCCACTGTTCTGGTCGTCCGTGGCGTGCCGGTAGGCCACCCGCACCGTCAGGTGCGCGGACACCGGCGCCGTGACGAACTGCAGCACCACGATCAGCACCAGCATGCCGATGACAGCGGGTGACCCCAGCCGCAGGCCGACCCCCAGCATCAGCAGCATGATGCCCAGCACCTGCGGCTTGGTGGCGGCATGAATGCGGCTCATGGTGTCCGGGAAGCGGAGCACCGCAATGCCCGCCAGCAGCGACATCAACGCGCCGAGGATCAGCGCGATGGCCGCGAGGAGGTCGGTGGTGCTCACTGGTGCACCATCCTCGTGTTGACGGTTCCAGATGGATCGCCAATGCACCTCTGGTCCCCACCGGGCCATCGCCATTCGTGCTCGACCCTTGAGGTCCACGATGAGTTCCGCGAGGCCCGGTGGCCCAGGACAC
>JBBQJM010000385.1:0-4276 GCA_038325895.1 Mycobacteriales bacterium | reverse complement strand
GCTCCTCAGAGACCAAGGCCCGCTGGGGTTGTCAATAGGTCGATGCTGACCGGATTGACGACGACAGTTGGTCGACGGTGCCGCCGACACCTGCCGAGCCCTGGATGGACGGTGCGCCTGCGCTGCCGGAACCCGCCGCGTCGGCGATCCACCGCACACCGAAAAAACCTGCCGCGGCGGCAATCACCGCGATCAGCACCGCCAGCAGGATCCGGCTCCTGTTCGACTGCGGGGGCGCGGACTCCGGCAGCGGGGCGAGCGAGGCCGCAGCCTCGCGCGCCCAGGGCGGCGGGGGAAGCGGCGGCGAAGCGTGCACCGTGTACGGCGAAATGTGCTGTGCCGAAACCGATGCCGAGGCCGATCGCGGTGACGGCGGCCACCCCTGCGGACCCGGGCTGGAGGCCGCCTGCGGCCAGCCGGCCTGCTGGGGTGGTCGATCTCCCCGCCCGTGCGCGTCCGGCGTCAACGGGACAGGCGGCTGCGCCCCCGGTGGGCCGGAGGCTTGTCCCGGAAGAATCGCCGGGGACTGCGAGGGGGAGTACGACGGTGTGCTGGCGGCGCCGCCCGGCGAGGGACGCGGGACGCGGGCGATCAGCGCCAGATGGGTTCCCGATGGGTCGTCGGCGATGCCTCGCATGACCGTCAGCGAGCGGTCGATCCGCATCCGCAGTTGCGGCGTCTTCACCAGCAGCCCCGAGATCGCCGCGCCCAGCCGGCCGGAGTGCGGGTGCGGCGGTACCGGATCCTTGACCACCGAGGTGAGGGTGGCGATCGCGGTGCCCTGGTCGAACGGCGGGCGGCCCTCGACGCACGCGAACAGCAACCCGCCCAGGCCCCATGCGTCGGAGATGGGGCCGGCCGGCACGCCGTTGGCCACCTCGGGCGCGATGTAGGCGGGCGAGCCCAGCAGCAATCCAGTGGCCGTCATGGTCTGTTCGCCGGAGCTGCGGGCGATGCCGAAGTCGGTCAGCTTGATGCGCCCGTCGTCACAGATGAGCACGTTGCCCGGCTTGACGTCCCGATGGGTGATTCCGGCCGCGTGCGCGGCCAGCAGTCCGGAGGCGACCGCGACGCCGATGGTGGCCGCCTGGCCGTCGGGCAGCCGGCCGACCTGCTTGATCACCTCGGCCAGCGACCTGGCGTGCAGCAGTTCCATCACGATGACCGGGCCGGTGTGCAGGGTCAGGATGTCGAAAAGGGTGATCACGTAAGGGTTCGACAGTGCCGCGACCGCCCTGGCTTCGCGGAGCGTGCGCTTCTGCAGTTGCTGTACCTCGCCGGGCGGCATGCCCGGCGGGAAGTCGATTTCCTTGATCGCGACCCGGCGGTGCAGTACCTCGTCGGTGGCGGCCCACACCGTGCCCATCGATCCCTTGCCGATGACGGACTCCAGGCGGTACCGCCCGGCCAGCGTGCGACCGCCCGGCGGCAGCCCGGGTGTGGGCGTCCTGCCGGCGGGAGTCATGTGGTCATAGTGCCAAAGCCACAGGGTTTCTGGCGCTGTTGCGTTCACCACCTCGCCCTGGCCGGTGCGCAGGACACCTGCCGGAACCGTCCCGGTCCCACTCAGCGGGACCGGGGACGGCCCGGACCGGGCCGTGCCAGATTGGTAGGTGCGACTGGGAGGTGCCATGAAGAGGTGGCAGTGGGAGCTCGACGATCGACGCTCGACGCTCGACGCTCGACGCTGGACGTGGGCGGTGGGGTCGGTCGTGGCGATCCTCCTCGCGGTGGGTCTGTTCTGGCTGGGAAGGCTCAATACAGGTGCCGCGCCCGACCAGAGCGCCGGCTACCAGGCGGGCCACAGCTCCGGCTACCTCGAGGGTCTGAGCGCCGGTCAGGCGCAGGGACGGCAGGAGGGCCGCGCCCTTCAGGAGGGTGCGGCCCTCTCCGCCGACTCCAGGCAGCCGGTGCAGGAGGCCTTCACCGCGGGGTACACGGCGGGCGCGAACGATGTCTTCGGCCAGTACGACGGCGGGTGGTACCTGTCGATGCCGTATGTCATCACCGTCGAGCAGGGCCGCGCGCCGATCGCCTACCGGATCGGCTCCCGGACCGCACTGGCGCCCGGCATCGACTACTACCTCTGCCCGGATGGGCATGGACTGTGCCAGGCACCTCGGCCGTGAGCGTCCTGGCTCGAGCGGTGACCCTCCGTGCTGCCGCAATGACACCAGGTCTCCGCGCGTGACCCGGGAGCTGCCTGGCGGCGCGACGGAATCGGTGCAGAAAAACCGCTGGCATTTGTTGAAGTCCGGGAAGTGGGTTGACACCACGGCCGGGTACCGCCGATGACCTGCTGCGGCCGCTCAATTCCGCGGCCGAGACCGGGAGCGTGCCATCTGGCTGGCCTGCTGGTCCGAGGAGCAGGCCCGGCCGTGCACTTGTCGACGCCGGCGGCGAGGTCGTGGCGTCAGCGCGAGCGGTGTGGATCCAGGTGGAACGGGTCCCGGACGTCATGGCCGACGGCTGAGGGGGTCGCGGACCGGACGATCTGGTGGAATCAGAGCAATGGCTTCCACCGATCCAGGCGACCCTCCGGCGACCAGCCGCCCGAGGGGGCGGTTGCGGGTGTACCTCGGCGCGGCTCCGGGCGTCGGGAAGACGGTCGACATGCTGTCCGAGGGCCGGCGCCGGGTGGCCCGCGGCACGGACGTGGTGGTCGGGTGGTGCGAGACCCACGGCCGCGAGTTCACCGCGCAGCAGATCGGCGAGCTCCCGGTGATCCCGCCGAGGGTCTTCGTGCTCCGAGGAGTTCAGATCGCGGAGATGGACGTCGATGCCGTGCTGGCGCGGCACCCGGACGTGGCGTTGGTCGACGAGCTGGCGCACACCAATGCGCCGGGACCGGCGCACGAGAAGCGCTGGCAGGACGTCGAGCAGTTGCTGGACGCCGGGATCGACGTGATCAGCACGGTCAACATCCAGCAGCTGGAATCGCTGAACGACGTGGTCGCGGCGATCACCGGGATCACCCAGGCGGAGACGGTGCCCGACGCTGTGGTGCGCGCCGCGGAGCAGATCGAGCTGGTCGACATGACTCCGCAGGCGCTGCGCCGGCGGATGGCCCACGGGCACATCTACCCGGCCGAGCGGATCGACACCGCGCTGGGCAACTTCTTCCGAGAGGGCAACCTCACCGCACTGCGCGAGCTGGCGTTGCTCTGGGTGGCAGACCGAGTGGAGGAAGGCCTGGACCGATATCGGGCCGAGCACGGCATCACCGGTACCTGGGCGGCGCGGGACCGGATCGTCGTGGCCCTGCCCGGGAGTGCGGAGGGCGCGATGCTGCTGCGCCGGGGCGCCAGGATCGCGGGCCGGGCCGCTGGCCGGTCGCTGATCGCGGTCCACGTGGTGCGTTCAGACGGCACGGCGGTGACCTCGGCTGCAGACATCGAACGGCATCGGATCCTTGCCGCAAACCTGGGCGGCAGCCTGCAATTGGTCGTCGGCGACGACGTCGCGCAAACAGTGCTGGAATTCGCCCGATCGGTGAATGCCACCCAGATCCTGGTGGGCGCGTCCCGGCGCGGCCGATTCGCGCAATTGGTTCGGCCCGACACCGCCAGCGGGATCGTCAAGGGATCCGGCGACATCGACGTCCACGTCGTCACCCACCAGCGGGCGCGCGGGCGCCGGCGACCGAACCGTGCCGAGGCCGGGCCGCGCGGTTGGTGGTCCTGGGTCGCCGCCGCGCTGCTGCCGGTCGCGTTGGCCGTGGCGTTGCTCCCGTTTCGCGGCACCCTGACGCTGAGCACCCTCTTGTTGATCCTGTTGCTGGGAGTACTTGGCAATGCGCTGATCGGCGGTGTGGCACCGGCGGCGCTCGGAGCGGTGATCGCCGGGCTGCTGGCCAATTTGCTGTTCACTCCGCCGATCGGCTCGTTCACCATCGCGCAACCCGAGAACGCTTTCGCCCTGATCGTCTTCGTGGTGGTGGGGGTGACGGTCGCCTCCGTGGTCGATCGCAGTGCGGCGCGCGCCCGGCAGGCTGCTCGCGGTAGGGCAGAGGCGCAGCTGGTCGCCGCCGTGGCCACCGCCGTGCTCAACTCCGCGGAGCCGGTGCACGCGGTGCTGGAGCAAGCCAGGGTGGGGTTTTCGATGACGTCGGTGGCGCTGCTGACGAAGACCCGAAATCGGGAAGGCGAGTACCGGGTGGTCGACGGCGCCGGGACCGAGGTGCTCCCGATGGCCGCTGTGGTGAACCCCGATCTCGCCGACGTCGCGGTGCAATTCAGCGGTGCCGAATCCGGTTGGCTGCTGGCGATGTATGGCC
>JBBQJM010000384.1:0-4294 GCA_038325895.1 Mycobacteriales bacterium | reverse complement strand
CAGGTGGAAACATATCTTCGCCTGCGGCGAGCCCTTGGCCGCCACCGCCAGCCAGTTGGCCGCGTCCACGGCGGCCTCCCCGCCCTCCAGCGCCACCGGCGCCAGTTCCAGCAGCACCCCGTCCAGCGCCGCCGCCAGATCGCCGACCGCCAAGCCGTGATCACCGACCTTGAGCCACAGCGAAGTGGCGCCGTTCTCCAGGTCCGCGACCGCGGACGCGGCGGCAGCCACCGGATCGGTCTCGGTGATCAGCGCACGAATGTCCCAGCCGGTTCCGGTGGCCGGCCGGATAGGCGCACCCGAAAGCCCGGCGGCCGCGGCCGCGGTGCCCAGCGGTGGAACGGCGATGCCGTCCAGGGTCTTCCTGGTCAACGCGCCGAACACGTCGGCGTCCGGGGCCTGCGCGGTCAGCCGGCCCGACCGGCGCAGCACGGCGGCCGCGGCTCGCAACCAGTCCTCCTCGGTGGCGGGCGGGACCGGTTTCGCCTCACCGGCAGACACGGCTCCGGCAAGGGTGAACGGCGCATCTTCATCGAGGGCAGCCATCGTCTGACCGTAACCCCAGGACCGCACCCCGCACAGGTGCGGCGAGTGTGACGCCGGACGTCACCATGCCTGAAGCCCGATCGACTCAGCTGGATCGCGAACGGCGCCGACCCGCAGCGCATCGTGGTGGTCTGCCGCTGAACGAGGCCCGTCCGACGCTCGAAGGCCTCGATACCCGCGGCGTCAGCCGAGCGGGAATTCGGTCATCGTCCGCCAGGAATTCGGCGCCGTCGAGCCACAGATCAGCCGAGCATGGGTGACCCGGGCACGGATCGGTAGCGCCGCGGAAACGGTAACTTCGGCTTCCCGGAGGTCGGTCAACGCCGCGTGGTCCCCGACGGTCAGGTGCGGGATCAGCTCGGGGTGCGCTCCCTCGTACGGCGCGCAGTGCGGGAAGCGTTGCCACACCCGGGTTGTCAATTCGCGCAGCGGTGCGCTGGGCTGGGGGGCGAGCCAGAGCACCTCGTCGCCGAACCACCTGGTGCGCTCGAACCGGACATCGAAGGTCGGGACGGCCCCGACCTCTACTGCCACCTCGGCCAGCACCCGGCCGTCGATCTCGTCCGGCGGCAGGAACGGATACAACACGGTGACGTGCGCCGGCACTCCCCGGGTAGCCGCCGGGTCCAACCGCAGCCGCAGCGCGGCGACAGCGGCCTCCGTCTCCGCGATGGCCACGATCACTGCGCTCTGCGTCGCCCGCACGGTCAGCCCGGAACGTCCCAGGTGTGCACCGGCTCGTTGGCATGCATGCCGAGCGAGTACAGCTTGAGCATCTCGGTCAGTGCCTGATCCCTTGACAGGCCGCGATTCTCGAAGGACGCCACTGTCTCTGTCTGCCACCATGCGCCGTTGCGCCTGGTCTTGCACCGCCCGGCGACGATGCCCAGCAACCGGTCCCGGACCGGGGTCGCGACGTCCCAGGCGGCCAGGCCTTCATCGGCCAGCGGGAGCAGATGTCGCAGCAGCAGTTCGTCCCAGGGAACCTCGCCGAAGCCGGGCCAGTAGAACATCGCGTCCACGCCGTGCCTGGCACCGGCGACGAAGTTGGTGTGCGCCGCGTCGAACGACATCTTCGTCCACACCGGTCGTTCCTCGGCGGACAGTCTGGTCAGCGCGCCGTAGTAGAACGCGGCGTTGGCCAGCACGTCGACCACTGTCGGGCCCGCCGGTAGCACCCTATTCTCCACCCGCAGGTGCGGGCGGCCACCGACGACGTCGTAGACCGGTCGGTTCCACCGGTAGACGGTGCCGTTGTGCAGTCGCAGTTCCTGCAGTCGGGGAGCCCGGCCCGAGGCGAGCACCTCTTCGGGGTTCTCGTCGGTGGTTTCCGGCAGCAACGCCGGGAAGTACCGCACGTTCTCCTCGAACAGGTCGAAGATCGAGGTGATCCACCGCTCGCCGAAGAACACAGGGGGTCGGACTCCCTGGTTCCGCAACTCCGCCGAGCGGGTGTCCGTGGCCTGCAGGAACAGCTCGGTGCGGGTCTCGGACCAGAGTTGGCGCCCGAACAGGAACGGTGAGTTGGCTCCGAGGGCCAATTGCGGCCCCGCGAGCGTCTGCGCGGCGTTCCAGCTGGCGGCGAAGTCGGCGGGGGAGACCTGCAGGTGCAGTTGCACTGACGTGCACGCGGACTCCGGCGCGATGGTGTCGGCGTACATCCGCAGCGACTCCGCGCCGGGGCCGGGTCCGTGGATGTCCAGCTCCAGGTCTTCGCGCCGGGCTGCGAAAACCGCTTCGTCCAGCGCCCGGTACCGCGGGTTGGCGCTCATCCACTCGGTCTCGAAATGGTCGGTCCGCAGGGTCGGCAGGATGCCGATCATGATGATCTCGGAGCCGATCTCGTTGGCCTTGGACTCTGCGTGGTCCAGCGAGTCGCGGAGCGACTTTTCCAGCTCGGTCAACGAATCGTGTGCCAGCGGGCGCGGCTTGACGTTGAACTCGATGTTGTAGCGACCCAACTCGGTCTGGAAATCCGGGTCAGCGATGGCCTCGAGGACTTCGGCGTTGGCCATCGCGGGTTGCCAGGACTTGTCGACCAGGTTCAGTTCGATCTCCAGCCCGGTCAGCGGTTCGTCGAAGTCGAAGGAATGCTCCACCAGCATCCGTTCGAACACGTCAAGGCACCGGCGCACCTTCGCCCGGTACGCCTGACGCTGCTCGCGCGTGTAGACCGCCTGTGCGATGTCGTCGCCCATGGTTGACCCTCCCGCGCCCGGCGGCCGATGGCGCGCACTCACCCAACCACACGATGACCGCGGCGGCAGCGGCTGTGTCACCAGGCACCCGGCAGGCCCCCGGCTCGTCGTCCGCAGGCACTCGAGCCGCTGGCTGTCAGGCGCCGCGGATCCCGCGGCTAGTCTGATCGGGCGTCTGCCGAGCGGGCGAACCCGGAGCGCAAGAGCGGAGGCTGACGAGCGCGGATGAGCGTGCCCCACCCGAACTGGCCAGGCGTTCCCCGCCCGGACCAGGTGGCGGATCCCGGTGACGGGCACGGCCCACGGTGGTTGGACGAGACGTTGCGCTCCGAGCTTCCCGGGTTGATCGAGCTGCGCCGCCGGGTGCATGCCCACCCCGAACTCGGCCGCAACGAGTCTGCCACCAGCGCGCTCATCCTGCGCACGCTCCACGAGGACGGCATCGAGGCCCGGCTGATGCCCAGCGGCACTGGGGTGATCGCGGAGGTCGGGTCGGGGGAGCAGTTGGTCGGCTTGCGCGCCGACATCGACGGTCTGCCGATTGCGGAGTCGACCGGCTTGCCGTACTCCTCGACGCTGCCGAACGTGTCGCACGCCTGCGGCCACGATGTTCACCTGACAGTGCTGCTCGGAGCGGCGCGCGCGCTGCACCGGGCCCGTGAACACCTCGGCGGGCGGGTGCGGCTGATCTTCCAGCCGGCCGAGGAGGTCTTTCCCGGTGGCTCGCACGACGTCATCGCCGCCGGTGGGCTGGACGGGCTCAGCCGGTTGTTCGCGGTGCATTGTGACCCGCGGCTGGAGGCCGGCCTCGTCGGTCTGAAGGACGGCGCGATCACCTCGACGTCGGACGTGGTGGAACTGCACATCTCCGGCCCCGGCGGCCACACCTCGCGCCCGCACCTGACCACCGATCTGGTGTACGCGATCGGCACGGTCATCGTTGGCCTGCCCGCCATGCTCAGCCGACGGCTGGACCCACGGGCGGCCGCAGTGATGGTGTGGGGCGCTGTGCACTCGGGTGACGCGGCGAACGCGATCCCCAAGGACGGGGTGCTCCGCGGGACGCTGCGGATGATGGACCGGCGGTCCTGGGACCTGGCCGAGCCGCTGGTGAAGGACCTGGTCGCCGAATTGCTGGCACCGACCCGGGCCACCTTCGAGCTCACCTACCGGCGGGGTGTGCCCCCGGTCGACAACGACGTCCACTCCACCGAACTCATGCGCACGGCCACCCACCGCGCGCTGGGTCCGGATGCGGTGCGGCTGGCCGAACAGTCCAGCGGCGCAGAAGATTTCGCGGTCTTCCTGGAGCGGGTGCCGGGTTCGCTGGCCCGCTTGGGCGTCTGGGACGGGGAGGGCCCACGGGTGGACCTGCACTCCTCGCACTTCGTCGTCGACGAGAGAGCGGTTGCCGCCGGTGTCCGGCTCTTGGCGCACACCGCGGTGGCTGCGCTCCAGAACGGGTAGAAATCCTATGGGTGTGGCTCTCTTGGAGGGACGTCAGGCGGCCTGGGGGATTTCGTTGTCGGCGTAGCGGGTCTGGTGGACGC
>JBBQJM010000383.1:0-4304 GCA_038325895.1 Mycobacteriales bacterium | reverse complement strand
GGGTGCTGCTCCGCGGGCGGCACCGACCCCGGTCTGGTCAACGACCGTCGGACGGCCGCCGCCAACGCCTCCGGGCACTGCCCGCGGCGACCCGCGCCAGCGTCATCGGCTCATCCGCACCGGCACCGGCCACCACCCCATCCTGACCGCTCCCGACCGCGTCCCGCCGAGATCACCCCATGGCTTCACCCGACCGTGTCACCACCAGCCACGGCTGGGCCGGACCGACCACCGGGCACCGGGCCCGGCGCCCGTCCCCTCGATTCTCGACAGGCCGAGCAAGGGAGCGCGCCGCGCCCGACGGGGGGACGGGCACGACGCGGTCGCGGCCCGACAGCGTCGACCAGGCGTCGAAAACAGGAGGGCCCGCCGCAGGTCATGACGGCGGCGCCGGCCCGGTGTCCGGCGCGGTGTGCCAGTGGCCGTCCGGGCCGGTGGTGGCGCCGGCCGCCCGCAGCTGCGCCGCGACACCGGCGACGCGGAGGACGTCACCGGTGCCTGCCGAGGCGGCGCGGCGGGTGCGTGCCGCCCGAGGGTGCCGCCGATCGTGACCCGGGCCCGGTGGTCATCGCCCGGCGTGGAGTCCCGCGTCACATCGCTGATGACCTCGTCGGTCAGCGGGAGCCGCACCTGCCGCCCGGACCGCCGCGACACGGTTGGACAGGTCCTGGAGGTGACGAGCTGCTGGGCCGCGATCTCGGCGAGCCGCCCGGCGGGTTTGCCCGTCCAGGCCGTGGTGGTTCACCACTGCATGGACCCGGTCGGGGTGCAACGGGCCGGGCACCCGGGTACGCCAGTTGGGACACACCTCGGTGGGGGACCGCCCCGGCAGTGGGACACCGTCACGCCCCCGCTGACCGAACGGGATGCAACCCGAGCGGTGTCGGTGGATCGGGGATGCTGGGGAGGTGACCGACGAACGGGGCCCCGGCGGGGGGCCGGGCGTCGTCTGCGGTGATCGGGTGCCCGGATCGTGGCTGCGCTGGATGCCGCGGCTGTCCGTGCCCTCGGCGAACAGGGGCGGTCGGGTTCCGCGCCGGTGACATGGCTCATCCTGCGAGTGCTGGGCGACGTTACCAATGCCGCCACCGAATCAAATCGACCGTCAGACAACACAAAGCTGTAACGATATCTATGGTGCTTGTGACGATTCCCCCGCGCCCACGTCCCCACGTTTCGAGGGTGCACCGCGACTCCGGACAGCCGTAGACCCCACCCGGATTGCTCGACGGGGCGATGGATCGTGGTGTGGCGCCGACCGGCCGCGGCCAGCAAACGGGGGGTGACCCAGCCGGGGAATTGCGCAGATTCACCTGGGAGGTTCAACACTGTGAGGTGGGCGAACCCGCCAGGGCACCGATCACCTGAAACCAACCCCTGGGGGTAGCCGATGAGCGAGGGTCCCGGCCGCGGTGACCCCGACGGCGACGCCGTCGTCCCGGTTGGCGGTGGGTTCGACGTGGCGCGCCTGCAGGCCGTGCACCGCCGCCTGTTCCACGGGGTGGACCCGGAGGCCGGTCGGCTGCGGACCGTGGACTCACCCGCGGCGCCGGGCGCCGGCGAGCCGCCGGACGGGGAGGCGGTGATGGTGGTGCCGGCCCGGCACATCCGCACGGCGGGCGGGAAGGTGCTGGACGTGTTGGACCGGGCCGGGCTGCGGGGCCTGGCGATGGGCACGGTGGCCGCGGTGCTGGCCGAGTTGTACGTCGACCTGCGCGTGTTACGCCCGTTCCAGGCGGGCAACGATGAAGCGATCCGGGTGTTCCTGGGTGAGCTTGCCGACGACGCCGGCTACCGCATCGACTGGCCCGCCGTCCCACCTGCCGCGCTGACCGCCGCCTGCGACACCGGGGACCCCGACCCGCTGCGGGTGATCCCGCAGGGCGCCGTGCACCACATCGACCCCACCGGGAAGGGCGCCCGCCGGAAACGCCGCGAGATCCATGCCCTGGCCGACACGCTCCGCGAGGTCGCCGACCAGCGTCGGCCAGCCACCGACCCCGCCCCGCCCGGTTGACGCCGCCATTGCCGAACCCCCCAGCGGGTCGATGCGACCATCGACCCGGGACCTCACGAACCGAACCCCACAGTCAGCGACGCCTGGTCTCGACCGCCGTGCCGGCTCGGCTGCGCCGGACCGGGGTCACCCGGAGCCGGTCACCGGCGGAGTCCTCAACCAGGATCGGCACGAACCCGCGGGTCGGGTGACCGTCGAACCGGCGATGCGTCTCCTGCACGACGCGTTGCACGACAGCGGGGTCCAGCATGCTGAACTGCGCGGAAAGGCGTTGCACCACATGGGCAATCGCGGCGCGTTCGGCACGGGAGGCAGGCATCGGCTACCAGCCTGACCGCCCGACAAGGCCCGGTCAATCCGGCATCCGGTCAACAAAGCAAAACGGCAAAACACCCGCAGCGACCATTCCGAAACCGTGTGATCGCGCTCCGCGCCCCGAGACGCCACGACACACCCGTTGGGGCAGCACCCACCCCATCGCAGCGACCCAACGACAGAGTGCTGCCTCGCTGAATGTCCGTACGCGGCGCGACCTCCCGCACCCGAGCCCCGGGACGTCCCGGCGGGGCTCAGTGGTTATCCGGCCGTGGTCACCGACCAGCCCGGCCCGCTGATGAGGTAGGCGCCGAGCTCGCGGTGCAACAGGTCCATCAACGTTGCCCCGTCCTCGGGGGGCGGCTCGGGTGGCCACAGGTACGCCTCGGCCTCATCGACGGGCCGAGGACGGTGGCGGCGGGGTGGTGGTCGACGATCCGCAGCGCCGCCGGCACTCGACGCGTTCGCCGCGGGTGCCGGCCGACCTGGACGCGGACCTGACCTGTTCGAGGCAGCCGATCTGTTCGGCAACAGCTGCAGACTGATGCCGGGCACCAGCCGCCAGCGGCGTCGACGGGTTCCGCCAGCTGCCACGCGGCCAAGGCCTCCAGCGCCTCGTACACGACGCGGCCGGGTGCCCAAGTTTCCCGGAACACCGGCCGCAGCGCGCATGCAGCTTCCCCGGCCGCCACGCGACCCGCGCTGCGCGATCGGCGATCTCGTCGGGGATCCGCAACTGGTGCAGGTCCCCTTGCAGGCCACGGTCGTTCTCGATCAGGTCGATCAGCGGGTCGTCCTCGGACCGCAACGCGGGGTGCGCGGCGAGCGTGGTGTGGTCCAACCTGGTGGTCACCGACAGCGCCCGCACGCGGCAGATCTGCACCCCTTTGGCGCCGCCACGCCGCCCGCGGGAGGTGGAGGGCGAGACCGGCCAGGCGTCACATCTGACATGCGCCGAGCTGTACGACAACCAGGCGAGGTTGGTTGACCCCCTCATTGGACGGGTGTCAGCGCCGCCAGACGTGGACGCGTTCCACGGCGAGGAGCGGTGCCCCGGCAGGACCCTTTGATGTGCCCGGGAATCCAGGTTGGTCGGCGGAGGGCGTCGGCTGGCCCGTGTGGTTGTTGCCGCCAGTGCCCGCGCACGTACCAACGGTGTGTACTCACGGCCTGATGGTTCTGTTGTGCCGGAATGGTTTTCCTGGCGGCGCAGGTCGATGATCGAGACGCGGCGGGTGTCCCGGCGCCATTCTGTTCCGGATCGGCCGGCGCCGGTGACCTGGCGGGGTGTGGCCACGGTAGGCCTCTGCATCAGGGTCCAGTGGCGCCGATCGCGGCGATCAGCCCGGCCTGGTCACGGTCGGCGTCGTCGGTGACCAGTTCGTCAGCCTTGAGTGCAACGGAGTGCACAGTGATGAACGGCCCGCGCCACGAAGTGGTGATCCCCTCCGTGATGGCCCGGTCGGTGCGGGTGAGGACGATGAACTCGATCCAGCCGCGGGACTGTTCCCAGAGCACCCCGTCGACCGGCATCATCGGGCTGTTGTCGTGGCCACGCCAGACGACCGCGCGGCGGTCGGCGCTGCTGACCGCCGGCGACACCCCGCTGGACGCCTTCCTGGGCGGGTCCGGGCTGGCCCGCTGCTGGCCGCCCGGCTGGTGGCTCTGGGCGGGGTAGCGGCCCACGTCGGTCTGCGACGCCGCACGGCAGGACGTCACGCCCGCGCCAATATGCCAGCGGCACAGGCGCTCTCGGTCGCCGGCCTCCAGGGCGGGGCCCTGCAGGGCGGGGATGGCCCGGGCGGTCCAGCCTGCTGAGCCGCGTTGTCTGCGGCAATCAGAGCCGCAAGGCCGCTCGCAGCCGCGCCGGGCTCATCGCTCCGGGTCCGGCCGGCATGGAGTCGAAGGAATTGAGCAAACGGACGAGCTCCTCGCGCCTGGTGGGATCGTCGGCGGCCTGCCGGGGTGTCAA
>JBBQJM010000382.1:0-4305 GCA_038325895.1 Mycobacteriales bacterium | reverse complement strand
GGGGCTGCAGGTGACCATTTGCCCACAGCAACACCGACACAGATCCGAGCCTGTCCGACGGAGACGTCGGACACCTCTGCGTGGGGCAATCTGCCAAGTTCTGCGCTGATTTGCCGGTTCGAAAGCCGCTCGATCTGGGGCTCGCGGGCCAGCCTGAGGTTGTTGCTGGTAGTCAGGTCGATTCCTTGACGCCGGCATCCGCCAACCGTTCCTGCGCCCCGGCGAGATCCTCTGCCGTCGGAGCATCGTCCTCCGTCGGGCGAGCCGCCGGTAACCGGTGAAATCGATCGAGAGCGTGTCGAGGCACGTCACCGACGAAGTGCGGCCGCAACGCGCCGACGGTGCCGGACTCCCCTGCGATCCAGGCGAAGGCCGTGCCGGTCGGAATGTCGGCGTCCTGCACGGCACGAATGAGAGCATCGCTTTGCCCTGCCGGAACCCCGTTGCGGTGCAACCAATTCACGTGACGTGCCGCGACTCTCGAATAGCTGCGACTCCGCCGAGTCGGCGACCTTGATGAGCGCCAAGGCCAAAATCGAGCAGATTTCTCAGTCCCGATCCTCAGGTCCGCAGCGCCGCACCACGTTCGACGCCGGCAAGCTGGCCGTCGACCACCCCGACCTCGACATCACCCTGCTGGTCCGTACGCAGCACGGTCCCGACGCCGTGCCGAGCGAGAGCGTCCAACAACCGGGGGCTGGGATGGCCGTAGTCGTTGCCAGCGCCCACGCCGATCACTGCCACGGCCGGCGACACCGCCTCCAGGAACCGGTCGAGGATCTTCGCCGAGCCGTGATGCGGCACCTTGAGAATATCCGCCCCAAGATCAACACCGGAATTCAGCAGCGCCTGCTGCGCCTCGGGCTCGACATCACCGGTCATCAGGATCCGTTTCCCGGAACGCTCGGCCATGATCACCACAGAGTCGTTGTTGGGGTCGGAATCGGTTCCGTGGAACGTCTTCGACGGACCGAGCACGGTCAGCGTGAGATCCCCCGTTGCCCAGCGGAACCCGACCGGCGGTTGGACGACTGTTATCCCGCGCACCGCCGCGGAACGTGTGACGGCGGCCCACTCCCCGTCGGGTTCCCGGCCCGGACCGACGGCGATGGCGCCGACGCTGCGGCCTTCAAGCACGCCCGACAGCCCGTCGACATGATCCGCGTGCAGGTGGGTGAGCACCAGCAACGGGATGGTCGCCACTCCCAGCCGGTCCAGGCAACCGTCAACCAGACCCGGATCGGGACCGGTATCGACGACCACCGCGCCACCGGGCTCGCCGGTGGACAGCACCATCGCATCCCCCTGACCCACCTCACAGGCGGTCAGCAACCACCCTGCGGCCGGCCAGCCCGGCGAGACGATCTGGTATGGCACAAGAACGCTGACACCTGCCGCCACGGCCGTCGCCAGGACGGCCCGAAATCGCCGGTGCCGCAGCAGGTACAGCATCGCGATGGAGAGCCCGACGAGGGTGAGGACGCCTACCGGGGTCGCCGGCCACGGCACGGTCGCCGCCGGCCAGCGCGCCAGCGCGTGGGCAACCCCGGCGATCCAGCCGAGCATGGGCGCGCAGGCCTGGGCGGACACCGCGGCCGCACCCGGCCACCACGGTCCGGTCAGCGCGCACAGCACCCCGACGATCAGTGCGGGTGCCACCACCGGAGCCACGATGAGGTTCGCGAGCACACCGACGACCGAGACCGATCCGCTGATCCCGACGATGATCGGCATCGTCACGACCTGCGCGGCGATCGGCACTACCAGCAGATCCGCCCAACCCCGCGGCACACCGCTGCGCTGCAGTGCGCTCGACCACGCCGGAGCCAGCAGGATGAGCCCGCCGGTCGCCAGTACGGACAACGCGAACCCGGCGCTGACCGCCAACTGCGGATCGACGAACAGCAAGAGGATGACCGCTGTGGCCAGTGCGGGCACGCAGCTGCGGGTGCGCCCGGTCAGCAGCGCCAGCAACGCGATGCCGCCCATCACCGCGGCCCTCAGCACCGAGGGCTGCGGGCCGACGAGCACCACCAGGCCGACCAGGGTGACGGTGCCACCCACCGCCGCGTACCTGGGACCGATCCGGCGGAGCAGCACGACGGTGATCCCGCACAGCACCGCGAAATGCGAGCCCGACACCGCTAACAGGTGTGCGATCCCGGTCGCCTTGGCATCGGCGTTCAGCTGATCGGAGATACCGCTGGTGTCACCGACCACCAGACCGGGAAGGAGCCCCGCAGCGTCGCCGTCCAACCGAGACGCATTGTCCGACAGTGCGTTGCGGATCGTGTGCGCCCACTGTGACCACCACGGCGCAGCGCCGACGACCTCGGGAGGACTTCGGGCGGCGATCGTCGGCGAAGGGGCCGACCCGATGGCGTCCTGACCCAGCCGCCCCGAGACACGCAGCCGTTCACCTGGCGTCACCGTTCCCCACTCGTCGCCCTGGCCGAAGATGAGGGTGGTGGATGTCGATGTCCACTGCTCGCCTGCGACTTGGGCTTGCACAACGGTGACCGGAACCCGCCACCTGGTCGCCGCTTGGCCGCTGCCGGAACCGGAACCGTTGTCGGGTGCCGCGAACCCCGACGACACTCGAGTGGGGAACCCGTCGACCGTGACGGACAGGCTGCTCCAGGAACGATTTTCGGCCGCGGAGAGCAGCGGATCGTTGGCACGTTGCGATGAATTCAGCGTCGAGATGACCAGTCCGGCCGTCAGGCAGGCAACCGCGGCCACCACTCCGCAGGCCCTACGTACTGCGATGTCGCTTCCCGGTGGGCCTGTTCCGGCCGCTGTTGGTCGACGGCGTTCGCCCGGGAGCAGCAGGGTTCGTGGAGCGCGCAGCAGTCCTGGCCCTGTCAGGTGGGCTCGGGCAAGGTGAGCGACGCAGGCGCACAGGGTCACGATGAGAGTGAGAACTGCTACCCACGAGGCGATCCGTACGCCGGACAGACCGATGAGGCAGCCCACCCAGACGGCGATCGCCGGCAATGCCAGTCGCAGATCGACCGGCGGTGGTGATTCCTCCTCGCTCCAACGGCGGGTCATCAGAACTGCCGCCGGTTCATGAGGTGGTCACCAGCGCCGAGATCTGCGCATACCGCGCGGGCCCGATCCCGCTGATCTCCTGCAATTGCTCGACGGAGCTGAATCGGCCATTCTGCTGCCGCCACGCGAGGATGTTCTGTGCCATGACGGGTCCGACACCCGGCAGCGAGTCGAGCGCCGCTTCATCGGCGGTGTTCAGATCGATCAGTTGCGACGATGTTCGTTGACCCTGGGACCCCGGCTTGCCCGGCGAGGCCGAATTGGCTGAACCCGCGCTGGATACTCCCGAGTTCGCGCCACCTGTGGCCGCTGCGGCGATGACCACAGAATCGCCGTCGGCGAGTTTGGCGGCCAGGTTCAGACCCGTGAGATCCGCTTCCGCGGTCGATCCGCCGCAGGCGGCGATGGCGTCGGTCACCCGCGCACCGACAGGGAGCGTGACGACGCCCGGGTGCGCCACCAGACCCGTCACCGACACCACGATCTCCGTGGGTGGCGCTGTCGATGTAGTCACCCCAGCCGCACCGTCGGCGGTCGAAACTGCCCCCGAGACCGCCGCTTCCGCAGGATTCGGAGCTGACTCCACTGCGGCGACTCCGGCGACACGCGACGCGGGCGCCAGCGCGACCATCTCGACCGGCCTTGGTTCCGGGCGGTCCCGCCACACCCCGATGGCGGTGGCGACTGCCGCCACCGCCGCGACCAACAGAAGAACGAGCAGGCCGCGCCGGCCGGGGTCGATCCTGGCGTCGCGCAACGACTCCGGTACCCAGAGTTCGGCCAGCCGCCCCCAGTGACGATTGCCCAGCCGCTTGGCGAAAATCTCCGGCGGGTCCGGGTCATCGGAGTCGTCGAGATCGTCACCATCCCCGTCATCACCGTTGCTATCGTCGCCGTCGCTATCGTCGCCGTCGAAATCGTCGCCGTCGAAATCGTCGCCGTCGAAATCGTCACGGTCGAAATCGTCACGGTCGAAATCCGAGCGGATTCCGCCGTAGCCGTCCGCATCGTCCTGCTCTGCATCATCGGTGCGATCGAGATCCACGAAGCTGTTGCCGTCCACCCGCTCGTGTTCGTCGACATCGTCATCGTCGCCAGTCGCCGCGCGATGTCGTGGCAGCGTTCGGCCCTCGGGTTGGACGTGCGGTTCTAGGCTGTCGAATCCCTCCCACTGGCCGCCGTCGTCGGGCACCCAACCACCAAAGGCCGAAAGCGCGCCCACACCGTCGACATCGTCTTCGGGACTGGCCA
>JBBQJM010000381.1:0-4311 GCA_038325895.1 Mycobacteriales bacterium | reverse complement strand
AACGACGACCTCTGGTCGGCGATCGGGGATCCGACCCGTCGACGGATGCTCGACCTGCTGCTGGCAGATGGCGATGGAACGGCGACCACCCTCAGCGACCAGCTGCCGGTGACACGTCAAGCCGTCGCGAAGCATCTCGGCGTGCTCGGCCGCGTCGGCCTCGTCCATGTGACGGCCGCCGGGCGGGAGATGCGGTACCGGGTGGACGATGCGCAACTCGTCCGCGCGGCGGAGCAGCTGGCCGCCGTCGGGGCGACCTGGGACGCCAGGCTGCGCCGGATCAAGCAGATCGCCGAAGCCGTCGAGCGCGCCGAAAGCGGCGGATCTGCCACCACCACAGCCGTCGATCGCGAGGGCAACCGCCGCTAGCGCGACGTCGGGAACGTCCACGCCACGGGAATCCAGGGAGGCCGGCTGCGACCAGCTTTTGCGGCCGCCGCTGGACGGTCCATGACCGATGAGGCGGATGCCCGGCAAAACCCTGCGTGAATGCGCCCAAAACAGCTGATGATCACATCGATGTGCAGAAACCAACAGAAAAAGGAATCCAAAAATGGTGGATATTCTCCACAAGGTCGGAATCACTTCGTCGACCTTGGATGATGTCTATGCGGCGCTCACCACCCTCGACGGTCTTTCCGGCTGGTGGGCGAGCGACACACAGGGCGACACGGCCGTCGGCGGGGTGGTGCAATTCCGCTTCGAGCCCGGTGGCATCGACATGAGGGTGGTGGAACTCGACCCCGCAACTCACGTGCTGTGGAAGGTGGTCGACGGGCCGGCAGAATGGATCGGCACGACGGTCAGTTGGGACCTCAGGCAGGATGGCGACAACACCATCGTCCTGTTCAAGCACCAGGGCTGGAAGGAACCGGTGGAATTCATGCACCATTGCAGCACCAAGTGGGCAGCCTTCCTGCTGAGCCTCAAGGCGCTGGTAGAAACCGGGAAAGGTGCACCGGACCCACGCGACATCAAGATCGACAACTGGAATTGACCCGCCGTCTTCCCCTCATCGCGCGCGCGTCACCTCCGAGCCGCAGGGCGGACCGGACCACCACCAGTGGTTCGCTCCGCCTGCGGGTGGGGACAGACGACGGGCGGTCGTAGCCTGGGCAGCGTGTCGGTACGAGTGCGATCATCGCGACAGGCAGTGTCGGGATCGCTGGCTACCCTGAGACGCACCATGATGGCCGTCCGAGAACGAAGGACTGGAAGGGAGTTCCGAGATGAGCGGTGTTCGGGTGCTGGTCGGTACTCGCAAGGGCGCATTCGTGCTGACCTCCGACGGGACCCGAAGGGATTGGGAGATCAGCGGTCCCCATTTCCCCGGCTGGGAGATCTACCACGTCGCCGGGTCGCCTGCCGAGCCGGATCGGCTGTACGCCTCCCAGGCCAGCGGATGGTTCGGCCAGGTGGTGCAACGCTCCGACGACGGCGGTCTGACCTGGGAACCGCAGGGCAACAAGTTCGACTACGAGGGTGATGTCGGATCCCACCAGTGGTACGACGGCACGCCGCGGCCCTGGGACTTCACCAGGGTCTGGCACTTCGAACCCTCGCTGACCGACCCGGACACCGTGTACGCCGGAGTCGAGGATGCCGCGTTGTTCCGTTCGGTCGACGGCGCGCAGACCTGGCACGAGCTCCCTGCGTTGCGCACCCACCACACGAGCGCGAGCTGGGCCCCTGGCGCCGGCGGCATGTGCCTGCACACGATCATCCTCGACCCGAGCGACGCCAGTCGGATGTACGCGGCGATCTCCGCCGCTGGCGCTTTCCGCAGCGACGACGCCGGCGCGTCGTGGCGACCGATCAACCGAGGACTCAAGTCAGAAGGCATCCCGGACCAGGAGGCCGATGTCGGCCACTGCGTGCACCGGATCGCCATGCACCCCGCACGACCCGAGGTGCTCTTCATGCAGAAACACTGGGACGTCATGCGCAGCGACGACGCGGGGGAGTCCTGGCAGGAGATCAGCGGGAACCTGCCGACGGACTTCGGATTCCCGATCGCAATCCACGCCCACGAACCGGACACGGTCTACGTCGTGCCGATCACCAGCGACTCGCACCACTTCGTGATGGACGGGAAACTGCGCGTGTACCGGAGCCGGACGGGCGGCAATGAGTGGGAGGCGCTCACTGCCGGATTGCCGCAGCAGCATTGCTATGTCAACGTCCTGCGGGACGCGATGGCGGTGGACTCCCTCGACGACTGCGGGATCTATTTCGGGACCAGTGGTGGCCAGGTGTATGTGTCAGCGGACGCGGGGAACGGTTGGACTTCCATCGTCCGCGATTTGCCCGCCGTGCTGTCGGTCGAAGTGCAGACGCTGGCATGATCCGCGTCGTCCTGCCGGCGCACCTTCGCGCATTGGCCCGCATCAGCGGAGAGGTGCACCTGGAGGTCGACCCTCCGGTCACCCAGCGCACGGTGCTGGACGCCCTCGAGACGCTCCACCCGACGCTGACCGGAACGATGCGCGACCACACCACGAAGCGTCGCCGACCGTTCGTGCGGTTCTATGCGTGCGAGGAGGATCTGTCCCACGAATCTCCCGACACCTCGCTGCCGGAGTCGGTGGCCAACGGTACGGAGCCGTTCCTCATCGTCGGGGCGATGGCCGGCGGGTAGCGCAGTTCAGGGGTTGCTTACAGGTCTTTGTCCGGACTCTTCCCAAGGCTTGAGGTCGGGTCCGGACCCATGCTCGTCGGAATGAACGACATCCCTGCCCGCAGTGATCTCGACGTGACCACACCGATTCTCCGTTCGCAGCCGGCGAATGACATGAGCTCGGACGCCTCCGGCCTACTCACGTCGGAATAGCGCCAAGGCGAGTCATGCAGTCATCGGGGTTCTCGGGGCACCGCTGGTGCTCGGCGCGCTGCTGGTCGCGATGGGGCTGCTCCCGACGCTGTGACAGTCAGCGGGTCCGGCCCCCGCCAACGCGTGGGAGGGGGTCAGCGCCGCTGCTGGATGCGGAGCAGGTTGCCGGCGGGATCGCGCACGGCGCAGTCGCGAACGCCGTAGGGCTGGTCGATCGGCTCCTGGACGATTTCGGCGCCCTTTGCCTGCAGCTGCTCGAAGGTGCTGTCGATGTCGGCGGTGGCAAGCACCAGACCCGCATAGGTGCCCTTAGCCATCATCTCGACGATGGTGCGGCGCTCGTCATCGGTGAGGCCGGGGTCAGCCGCCGGCGGGTGCAGCACGATGGATGTGTCGGGCTGGTCGACGGGGCCGACCGTGATCCAGCGCAGCCCCTCGTAGCCGACGTCGAGGCGGACCTCGAAGCCGAGGGTGTCGCGATAGAACGCCAGTGCGGCATCGGGGTCGTCCTGCGGGAGGAAGCTCGAGTAAATGGTGATGTCCATGGCGGTTACGCTAGTTGCGGCTCTGCAGTCCGTACTTCTCGATTCCTGACGGGTCTGGTCACCTGCTTGGACACGCACGGCGGCATCTCCGCCGTAGCGGGCGCGGACTGGCGCCGGTAGACGCTGGGTGGCACACCGACCAACTCGGTGAAGCGGGTGCTGAAGGTGCCCAGTGACGAGCAGCCGACCGCGAAACAGACGTCGGTGACGCTCAGATCGCCACGGCGCAGCAGCGCCATCGCACGCTCGATCCGCCGCGTCATCAGGTAGCTGTAGGGGGACTCGCCGTAGGCGCGCCGGAACTCTCGGCTCAGGTGCCCGGCCGACATGTGCACGCCGCGGGCCAACGCCTCGACGTCCAGCGGCTGGGCGTACTCCCGGTCCATTCGGTCACGGACACGCCGCAACAGCGCGAGGTCGCGCAGGTGTTGCGTCGCGGAGGAACTACCGGTCACCTGCACGATCGTGCCACAGACGACTGCGGGTAGCGCACGTTGAACGCCTGCTGGAGCCTGCTGAACCCGCCTGCGGACCGGGCGGTACGGGTCGAAACACATGGCAGAAAGCCTTTCTCGGTGTTCGGCCGGCCGATCGGAAGTCCCGGCATCAGGCGCCCACGTAGGCCGCGAGGTGCTCGCCGGTGAGGGTGGAGCGGGCCTTGACGAGTGCCTGCGGTGTCCCTTCGAAGACGATCCGGCCGCCGTCGTGGCCGGCGCCCGGGCCGAGGTCGATGATCCAGTCGGCGTGTGCCATGACCGCCTGGTGGTGCTCGATGACGATGACCGACTTGCCGGCGTCGACGAGCCGGTCGAGCAGTGCGAGCAGGTTCTCGACGTCGGCGAGGTGCAAGCCGGTGGTCGGCTCGTCGAGGACGTAGACGCCACCCTTCTCGCCCATCCGGGTGGCGAGCTTGAGCCGCTGACGCTCGCCGCCGGA
>JBBQJM010000380.1:0-4320 GCA_038325895.1 Mycobacteriales bacterium | reverse complement strand
GAAACTGACCACCGACGAGCTGCTCGACGCCTTCAAGGAGCTCACCCTCATCGAGCTGTCCGAGTTCGTGAAGCAGTTCGAGGAGACCTTCGGCGTGACCGCGGCCGCTCCGGTCGCCGTCGCCGCTGCCGGCGGTGCCGCGGGTGCGGCCCCGGCCGAGGCCGTCGAGGAGCAGGACGAGTTCGACGTCATCCTCGAGGCTGCCGGCGAGAAGAAGGTCCAGGTCATCAAGGCCGTTCGCGAGCTCGTCTCGGGTCTCGGCCTGAAGGAAGCCAAGGACCTGGTCGACGCCGCACCGAAGGCCATCCTGGAGAAGGCTCCGAAGGAGGTCGCCGAGGCGGCCAAGGCCAAGCTGGAAGATGCCGGCGCCAGGGCCACCGTCAAGTAGCACGCGCCGCTGCCGGGCTGACGTTCGGCACTGCACTGCACAACTGCACGGAACAACGGGGCGGATCCGGTCGGATCCGCCCCGTTCTGGTGTGTCGCGCCGCCGGTGTTCCAGTGCGCCCGGACCGGTTGTCGGCCATCCGGTCACTGGTCGCGAGGCTCACACCCCGACCGCCGGACCGCGACCGGCCGCAGCGATACCGTCTGTTGTATGACATCTCTATGACAGAGCAAGAAGGGGTGGGGACTGCCCGATGAGCACGGCACAGATCTATCGCACCGTCGACGTCCCGGTCCGCGGCGGGAAACTCCGGGTCGGCGTCTGGGAGCCCGGCGCCGAAGCGGCCGCGGGAAGCGGTCCAGCCGGAGATATTCCCACGATTGTCGCCGTCCATGGGGTGACGGCGTCGCACCGCTGCTGGGACATGGTGGCCAAGCGGCTGCCTGGTTTCCGGTTCGTCGCGCCCGACCTTCGGGGTCGCGGCAGGTCGAACGCCTTGCCCGCCCCGTTCGGGATGTCCCAGCACGCGGACGACCTCGCGAACGTGCTGGACTACCTGGCGGTCCCCAGGGCGGTGGTGGTGGGTCATTCGATGGGCGGTTTCGTCGCGGTGATGCTCGCCCATCGGCATCCGGGCCGCACCGGCGCTGTGCTGCTGGTCGACGGCGGGTTGCCGCTGGAAATGCCCGAGGGCATGACCACCGACGCGCTGATCGCAGCGTTGGGACCCGCGGCCGATCGACTGAAGATGACGTTCCCGGACCATCAAACGTATCAACAGTTCTGGCGCGTTCACCCGGCGTTCGTCGGCGCCTGGAACCAGGCCGTCACCGACTACGTGGACTACGACCTGGTCGGCACGCCACCGGAGCTGCGACCGGCAACGGCCCTGGAGGCGTTCACCGGGGACATCCCGGACCAGTACGGGACGCCCGCGATGCTCGAGGCCGTGGCGGCGCTGCCGTCACCGACGATCCTGTTGCGGGCCCCCCGCGGATTCTTCAACGACGAGCCCGGACTGTATCCGCCGGATCGGATCCGGTACTGGCAGGAACAGCTGCCGGGCTTACAGGTACGGGAAGTCGCCGGCGTCAACCACTACACGATCCTGTTCAGCGATATCGGGGCGACGGCGGTGACGGACGCGGTGCTGGAGACGCTGCAGCACTCGCCCGGCTGATCGTCTCCGAATTCAGCCCGACGGCGAACGGCGCAGATAGGGCGGTCGTCCGAGGACGGATCCGCCGCCGCAGCCGACGATGAACAGGTCGCCGGGCTCCTGCGATCGACGCAGCGCGCGGCCGGCCGGGTGGCCGGCCGCCGGCGAGAAGCAGCGACGGTGGGGCCAGATGCGAGCACGAATGCCAAATCTCGTGAAGCGGCTGTCGGCGGCCGCCGATCGCCGCCGCGCGATGGATGCCGCTGCGCTGGCCCGCCTCGACGCCACCCCTGGCCGTCCTGCAGCAGGACCATCAGGGCACCGGCACAGTCATCGGCACAACCATCGAATCTGGCATCGAAACTGGCATCGAACCCACACGCTCGCCTCGGTCGGCGAGGTGTTCGGTCTGGACTCACTCGATCTGGACCTGCTGCTGGTGGCGGCGGCGCCCGATGTGGACGCGAACGTCGGGCTGGCCTACGGCCTGCTCCCGGGGAGCGCTCGGGCCCGCGACCCACCGTCGGCCTGGCGCTGGAGCTCGTCGGCATCTCCACCATGTCACCGCCGGGACCGAACACGGTGGCGTTCACCGGATTCGGTTTCCAGCCGAGCGTGCAGTTGGCCACCGTCGCCGGCCGCACTCCGGACACCACACCGAGATCGGTGACACTGGCGCTGTCCAGGGCCGGTACCTCCCTGTGGTCGGCCCCGGTGACGATCCCGCGGGAGGCACCGCGGTTGCTGGGCCCGCGTTGATCGTGGGCGCCGGCGCGACCACGCTCACCGGGTCGCCGCCGGCGGGCGGCCCGTTCGGCGTCGGCACCCAGACCGGGATCGACGCGTCCGCCACCGGCGGCGCAACCGTGACGCTGCCGTACACGGCGGTCATGCTCACGGTGACCGCTCAGGTCGGCACCACTTCGCGGGCAGGCGCATCGGTGACGTCAACGCCCGCGACGGGAACCGGTCCGCCGGCGGGCACAACGGGTCCCTCCGGTGTGGTGGTCTCCGGGACCTGCCAGCCGGGACCTACACCGTCACCGCTCAGGCGGGGACCGGGGCGACCCTGGTCCGGGGGACGCTGACCGGGCAGCAGTTCGACGCCGGGGTACGCGCCGTGACGGTGAGGATGGTGGCGGTGCTGTGAACGGTGCTGACAGTGCCTGCGGGTCAACAGTTCTGACGCCGATGGGGGGATGTTGGCTGGCTCTGACGAGCCAGCGGAACCAATCGTTGCTATTCGTCCGACCCAGACCTGATCAACTTCACGGTCGGTCGCTAGCGGACCCAGCTCCAACGTCAGGAGACAGGCTGTCAGAGCACGATTCAACCGGACGACAATCTCCCGTGCCCAATTGAGCAAAAGCACGACAAAAGCGTATACGGTCGGCGACGGGTAGAAGGAAGTGAAGCAGCGCGAGTGGAATTAACACCGGGATTCAATGTTGGCCGAATTGCGATTCAAGGACTGCGTCGCGCGGAGTGTGCGTCCCGGCGCATGAACAGGTTGCAGTGACTTTCTGTGGACGGAGGACGCACGAAAAGGGGTCGCCGGCTTCTCGTCCTCAGAGAGAGGTCGCGGACGTGCCTGATCATCAGTTGCCGTTCGCTCTTGCGCGATGCTCATGATCCAGTTCGGGACCCGCTGCGGCCGTGCGCCTCTCGTCAGGGGTGACTGTCGCACCCCTGTTCTAGCATTGTTGGTATGGACGGATCGACGGGGCGGTCGATCGAGCCAGCCGCTCGAGCGGTGGAGTTTGATCGACGAGTTGGTGGTCGGTCATCGGGAGTTGGCGCGGGCGCAGGCGCGGTGCGCGGCGTTGATGGTGGAGTTCGCCGAGACCCGTTCGGTGTGTGATCGGCGGGTGATCGCCGACCGGAAGGCGGCGGCGGTGGAGGCCAGGTACAAGGCGGGTGAATTCGCCGGCACGGAAATCAGCATGGCGCTGAAGGAATCGAAATACTCGGTGCAGCGGACGATGGTGATCGCCCGCCGGTTGCGGGCGGACACCCCCGATGCGTGGGATGCCTGGCAGGCCGGTGACATCACCTACGACAAGGCCGAACGGATCAGCCGGACCCTGGGCCGGTTGGTTCGGGAGAACTCCAAGGCCCTTTTGAACGCTGTGGTCGTGGACGTCGCGGTGTGTAAGACCGGTGAGTTGTTGGGGCGGTGGTTGAATCAGTTCGTGGCCCGCGTTGAACCGGACGAGCAGGACGAGCGGATCGGCCGGTCGCTGGCCGACCGGTACGTCTCGGTGCGCCCGGACCTGGACGGGATGAGTTTCCCGTCGGCCGCGTTGTCGTCGTTCGATGCCGCGGCGATCGACCGGGTGCTCACCGCGATCGCCGCGCCGGCCGAGCCTGGGGACACCCGCCCGATGCAGCAGCGCCGCGCCGACGCGCTGGTCGATGTGCTGTTGGGCCGGATCAGCAACGTCTGCAACACCCGCTGGGGCGGGTTGGACGACAACGGTTTTGAGGACAAGGTCTTCGACGACCCCGCTCGCGACGATGCACAGAACGGCGTAGTTGTCGATGTGCGAGGTGACTGTCAGGCGGCGGGGTGGGACATCGCGTCTGACCTGGAACCCACCCGCGATCATCCCGATACCGACGGCAACGACGCTCGCGACACCGAGGATCCCGCCGCCGCCGCCCACACCGAAACCGACGATCCCGGCGACGACGTCGACACTCCGGACACCGGCACCCACGACGCCGAAACCGACACCCGCTGACGCTGACGCTGACGCTGGCGCCGACGCCG